>JANNDQ010000198.1:0-1864 GCA_031387965.1 Chamaesiphon sp. OTE_75_metabat_567 | reverse complement strand
AGTCACGAAATTTCAGACTTAAATCTCGTAGATCAATTAACATTGCCCACTGTAATGCTGGATGAGCAATCTTCTCAAAGTCGGGATAATAGAGATAAGAAATACAGGGTTTCTCGGTATGGAACTTGATGATATTTGCGTCTTCAGTACCACCAATATTTCGACTAGCACAACCTTCGTATAAACGAAGTTTTGTATCGAGATCGTTTAGGGCTGAAATATGCACATAGAGAGCTGTAGGCAATAGTTTGCCAATCTTACTCTGCTGACAAGCTTGTTTAATTATGCCTGGTTCACCAATCTTAAATAATAATCGATCGGCAACTTCACACGCTTCTTCATAACTTCCAAAAAAAGCTTTGATATCTGCTTTAATTGCTGAAGACATGTTTCGTAAACCTCTGCCTTTACCAAAATGTGCCAACGCCAAATAAACTTGTAAATCTAACGATCGCTGATAAGCAATTGCATCCCATTCAGCTTCATCTGTAGCAGTTAAAATAATCTGAAATGCACGCTTTAAACTACCAAATTCTTGACTTAATTCTACTTCGGCTGGTAGTTCTCCTTTGATCGGCATTCGTCCGCGTTGACTGACAAAACTTAGTAACGGTTCGAGTTGCACCTGATAGTCTTCAAACCGCTTACTCTCAACTAACACGCGCGGTGTAGACATGCGAGTATACAGCCTCGCCGCTCGAAAAGTCTCTGCTTGAGCTTCGTCTCGAAAGATCAGAAAAACTCCCAACCCGATTGGTACTGCATCAACAGTAAGAACTCGATCGATATACTCCTTTAATTCTGCCTGCTGATAGTATTTCTGGAATGTATTTCGCTTGGTTAAAATTCCATCACCGTAAGCTAATACACCACGAAGATCGTTAACTAAAATCTGTGCGGCAATAATTAATACTTGTCCTGTCAATTCCCATGCTTGGGATAATGCTCGATCGCGTTCTAGCGGATCTTCAATTACATTAATGATATAGCTAAGATTGACGATATCTGCCGATCGCAACTCCACATCAGGAAAATAATAAGGGTCCCAACCTTCGCAATTATACCCAGCCGATTTTAATCTCCGAACATCGCCACCAAGTCCACAGCCATAGTCAAAAATCGTTGTTGCTGGTGTAATAATACCAGACTCGATCGCCAGCCGTACCGGACGTGATAAATCGATTCGCGTCATAGCTGCGCGATGTCGTTCAACTTCTACTCCAGTCGGGATCTGCGACATTGGTTAGGCCTTTGGCATAGAGCCTCTCAATTACATCGATCATAGCAGGAGTAGACCTTAGCAACAATCATAGTTGTGACAGCTGTTAGTGAGCAATTGGATCGTGAGGCTGCTCTTGATCGGTTAAAATCTAAGATGGTGAACGGTTGCAACTTGAACTGGTGCCGCATAACTGTAAACTATCAAAATCTGGCACGGCGATACTCATGAGCGATCTCGAACAACAACTAGCGACACTGCAAGCAACAGCACTAGCCGCGATCGCGCAAGCTACTACACTAGAAGAGTTAGAACAGCTCCGCGTTGATTATTTGGGCAAAAAGGGTGAAGTGTCGAAAATATTGGGCGGCATGGGCAAGCTATCAGCCGAAGAGCGTCCAGCAATTGGGGCGGCGGCAAATGTAGTGAAAGATCTGATTCAGACGCAGTTAGATCGATCGAAAACAGATTTCCAAGCTGCTCAAATTCAGGCGCAACTAGCCGCCGAAACGATCGATGTGACAATGCCAGGTGCGTATCGCCAACCTGGGCGGAATCACCCGATAAATGGGACGATCGATCGGATGATTGATATCTTTGAGGGTATGTTCTACACTTTCGCGAAATGTCCAGAAATGTATACGG
>JANNDQ010000584.1:0-2455 GCA_031387965.1 Chamaesiphon sp. OTE_75_metabat_567 | reverse complement strand
GATCGAATGCGCGAACTTTTAATCGAACTGTCTAAACAACTAATCGTTAAAGATAATGTTCTGCGTCATCTCATCAAAAATGGCATTTAGGTAATAAATCAAGTTTCGATACTTGGCTCGGCTCAAAACTGGAGTTTTTATGCCTTAATCCAATCTGCCTAAAGTAATCGAATTTCTGCAAATATCCTAATTTACAAAATACCGGAAATCGTGCATGACTCATTTTGGCATCATTTGTCCCGCCCTTACCGGGCATCTCAATCCCATGACTACCTTGGGACACGAACTGCAACGTCGCGGTCATCGCGTTACCCTATTTGGCATTCTCGACGCTCGACCTCAAACCCTAGCTGCTGGACTGGAATTTTGGGCGATCGGTGAAGCCGAATTTCCCGCTGGATCTTCAGCAGCGGATAACACTAAGTTGGGAGAGCTGAGTGGTATAGCTGCCTTCAAACAAATTGTGACTATGTTTCAGCAATCGACAACTATGCTCCTAGATGAAGCTCCACAAGCGATTTCTGCCGCAGGTGTTGAGGTGTTACTGATAGATCAAACTTCGTCTGGTGGTAGTACGGTAGCAGATTTTTTGAATTTGCCATTTATTTCTGTGTGTTGTGCGTTGATGCTCAATCTAGAAGTAGGTATCCCGCCGTTCAATACAGCTTGGTCTTATAGTCCTGCTTGGTGGGCAAAACTTCGCAACCACTTCAGCTATCAGCTAATAGCTCGTACTATTCAACCTATTCTCAAAACAGTAGCCGATCGTCGTCAACAATGGAACTTGCCCCCACATATTCATCCCAACGATCCTTTCTCAAAACTGGCTCAAATCTGCCAACAGCCCCCTGAGTTTGAATTCCCTCGCCAGCAATTATCCCAATACTTTCATTTTACTGGGCCATATTCACGCCCCGATAGCCGTGAACCTGCCTCTTTTCCGTTTGAAGAGTTAACTGGACAGCCACTGATCTACGCTTCAATGGGGACTCTTCAAAACCAACTAAGTGGAGTATTTGAAAAAATTGCCCAGGCATGTGTAGGTTTAGATGCTCAATTAGTCATTGCGTTAGGTGGTGGCAGTAATCCAGCATCCCTGCCAAATTTACCTGGCTCCCCACTGGTTGTGGGCTATGCACCACAGCTAGAACTACTGCAAAGAGCTACTCTGACCATCACTCACGTGGGTATGAATACTGCTTTGGAATCTTTGAGTAATGGGGTGCCAATGGTAGCAATTCCCATTGCTAACGACCAGCGAGGAGTAGCTGCACGGATTGCTTGGACGGGTACTGGAGAAGTAATAACTCTTGGTAAGTTGACTATTCCTAAACTACAGGCAGCGGTGAAGCGAGTGTTAACAGAAGATTCTTATAAACAGAATGCGGTGAGGCTACAAGCAGCAATTCTTCGTGCTGGAGGAGTGAGTCGCGCAGCCGATATTGTCGAACGGGTGGCGCAGACAGGTCAACCAGTTTTGGCTCAAAGATAGTCATTCAAGGCAGCTTGACCTTGACCGAAAAAGTGGACATTCCCCATATCTCTCAGGATCATTGGTTGGCCTTAAGATCGGTTATCCTCGAAAACAGCTCGAAATATACCATAACTATGAAACTGCGAATCGAACCTTACGATGCTCATCAACTTGATGCCGTCATTCAGATCTCGTTAAAAGCTTGGAAGCCAGTTTTTGATTCGCTTCATACAGCGATGAACATTGATGTGTACCAGGTATTCTATCCTGATAGTTGGCAGGTGAGTCAACAAAAGGCAGTAGAAGATGTCTGTGCTGCTGAAGACACAAATATATGGGTGGCGACTGAAGTTGATGCAATTGTGGGCTTTATTGCCGTAAAACTTCACTCAGAAGAGCACATGGGTGAAATCTATATGGTTGCTGTCGATCCAGACTTTCAATGTCGTGGCATTGGTACTACTTTGACCGAATTTGCTCTGAATTGGATGAAAGATGCTGGCATGTCCATTGCGATGGTTGAAACCGGAGGTGATCCCGGTCATGCTCCAGCACGTCAAACCTATGAGAAAGCGGGCTTCGAGCTATTACCGATCGCCAGATATTTTAAGAAGCTTTGAAAAGCTCAAAGACTGCGAAAACTTCTAGATCTGGTCAGGTGAGTGCGAATGAGTCAAGTATTGTATCTCGTTAGGCATTGTCAGGCAACAGGACAAGAACCTGATGCCCCGTTGACTGAGATAGGACAACAGCAGGCGATCGCCTTAGCTGGTTGGCTCAGTGATCTATCGATTGGACGCATTATTTCCAGTCCATTTGTCAGAGCTTACCAATCGATCGTGCCGTTATCAGAACATCTTGGGTTGACGATTGAGGTTGATGATCGGTTGGTTGAACGTGTGCTGAGTACAGTTCCATTGGACGACTGGCGGCAAAGACTAGCTGAGACATTTATAGATTTAGACCTCAGTTTTGTAGAAG
>JANNDQ010000015.1:0-7584 GCA_031387965.1 Chamaesiphon sp. OTE_75_metabat_567 | reverse complement strand
AGCTACAGCTTGAGATCCAAACATTTCGACAACATCTTTAATCCGAGTAATCACAAATTCACGATCTAAATACGAGAATAAAGCTCCCGCTTTTGGCCCGCGTTCTTTACCCAAGAAAGAGAAATAGATCGCTTTAAAAGCTATCGGTTGAGACATTTCTACTTCTTTTGCAGTTGAAAACAGTGTTGTTTGCAACAACTCAGCTTCCCAGTTTTCTACATTCTCCAGATTGTGAATTAGCTGTTTGAGATAGCTCACCTGTTCTGGGGTTAACTCATTTGCTTTGTCAGGAATTCTATCTAGATAAATAACTAGTTTGTCTTCCTCATCTGCATAATCTGCTAACCATTTTTGAGCCACCGCAATTCTTTGATTCGCAATCTGCCAATCAAATTCAGTCAATGGCTGAGTGCTACGTTTGACAATCTCCTCTCGAAGATCCAAGTGTGGCACTTGCAGCAAGGAAATTAGCGTATTCAGATCGACTGGCTGATAAGGCTTAATTACCCCGTCGAGTTGAGCATAAAACAATGGCATCAATTCTTCTGGTAAAGCTGATTCCGATCGAACCTCTGGCGATAAAGCCTGATACTTTTCAATCAGATTATCATAGTCTCGAAATAACCGAGTGATCGTTTCATAATTAGGGGAAAAACTAATCCCCGATCTTGGCTGAGTTCGCAACATCAAAAAACGCAGTAGCTCAGGTGGCAGCAAGCTGGCAATTTCTATCGCACTCGAACCAACCCCTTTCGATGAACTCATCTTGGTGCCATTCACCATAATAAATTCATAAGGTGCATGAAAAGGTGGCTGTTTCTTGAGAACTTTACGGCAGATTGAATTCGCCACATCTCTAGATCCACCTTTCTGAGAGTGGTCTTTGCCCGCCATTTCGATCGTGATGCCTAGAATATCCCATTTAGCCACCCACTCAACTTTCCACGGTAGCTTGCCATTCCCATCAAAGGGCGAAATCCAACCTGAATGACCGCAACCTTCCACATATTTAACTGCCTTGGGTTCGCAAGCGTAGAAGACTTGCGAACCGTTATAGTCAGATACCGAGGTTGTCGCAATCTTACCGCAGTTTTCACAAGTAATCTGGAAAGGATACCAATTATCCGCTCGACGCGCTTTGCTAACTTCTAAATAAGCCTCGCGCACGAGCTGCGCGTTATTGAGAAAGGTATCGATGTATGAGTTCAATCGACCCGATCGATAGAGATCTCGGAGATAGTAAACTTCAGGTTTGACACCTAAATACTCGAATACCTCCAGAAACTCACCCATAAAATATTTAGCATAATCGCTAGCTCGATTGTCCGGCGAGGGAACGTTACATAGTGGCGCACCTAAGTAAGGTTTAAACTTGGCTTCATCAAGGTACTGCGGCACGGTATCGAGTGCATCATAATCATCGACACCATAGAGAAACTTAACTGGTTTGCCAGCATGTTTGAAGGCTCTGTATATTACATCATGGATCGCAACCCCTCTGACCGAACCAACATGAACCCTGCCTGAAGGGGTCTTTGAGTCGTTGACAACTTGGTTCTCTGGTGCATCCGCAGCAATCTTATCAGCCCAAAACATGAGTTAACCTTCGTTTTTAGAGTTACTCCATTTTACAGGAGCGTTGTACTAGCCCTTCATTATATCTAAATTACGGCAGAGATTATTCATCTCCTGTCTGTCGGACTCCAAGTAATTCAGAGTAATGACTGCTCTATGTTCTTGGGTTGCAAATGCTAATACGTCTTCATCAGGAATTCCCTGATTTGCGTTACCAGCTTCTAGGGCAGTTAAAATATCATAGCCTTTCTCTCTGAGTTTTTTGATAACTGGAAGTTCAAAGTTCTCGTCAGCATAGAGTCTAACCATCTAGTCTTCCTTGTTAGCTGAGATCGCTTGCTCGGTTTCAGCAGGAAAAGTTTCGGCATAGAACCAAGCATTGATTAGATCGGTTTGTGTTAGTTCGGGATATGCTTCTAGTATTTCTAGATCGGTAGCTCCCATCTGACGAGACTGAAATAAGCTCCAAACTGGAATGCGTGTATTTCTAATTCGAGCGCTGCCACCGACGACTTTGGGCGTTTTATTAATTCCATCTAATAGCTGAATAATCTCAGTTTTTTCTTCTGACGATAGAGATAGAAGTGTTTGTCTCAGTTCTTTTGTAATCATTTATCTTCCTGCGTATCGATCGCAATCTTTAGCTAACGTTAAATGCCATGTGCTGCTGTTTCTTCGACTTTGTGTATGTCTAATTCCAGCAGTTCGGCTACTTCCTGAGTACTCAATCCTTTGTCTAGTAATTTGGGAATAATTTGCAGTTTACTATCTTGGTGTCCTTGTTGATAAAGATCTGTATGTTTAATATTATCTGGATTGTCTATCTTTTCTGGAAATAGCTCTGGACAATATTCTCTGAGATTGACTTCAAATTGGTCTGGTGTCAGATTGGCGAAATGTTCGGTCAATATTTTTGTGGCTTTGTCAAAATCTAACATTGTTTAAATTGCTCCATACAAAATTACATCTGAGTAGAGGGGCAAAGTTTTCATCATTACTCGATCGAAAGAAAAGAATTATAAATTAGCTCTCAATCTGCTCTATGGGCATATAGTTAGACTTGTGTAATAATCTGGCTCGACGTTGTTGAAGTAGATCTCGATCGGCTAGGGCGATCGCTTCATCTAGCATGAGATTTACGATGTCTAATTGATGAACTATCGTTCTGAGTTTAGCAATATCTTTTGCTCTGGTTTCTGGATCGGGCATTTTAAAGTTGTTACTCATGATTAATCCCAATTTCGCTCGATTTCTTGAAGGCTGGCAATGCTAGCATCTAGAGTGGCTTCAGCTATGTCAATTGCTCGATACAACAAATCTAACATATCCGCTGAAGCAATCGGTTGAGATCTGACGGTTGTTAGTAGCAAGGTGTTGAGTCGAGTATGCTGAGTTCTCAGCCGCTCTTCGATATTTTGGAGTTCTTCAAGTTCGGTTAATGTCTCGGCGGTTTCACCCCAGTGCTCGAATATCCTAAATTCTAAGGCTGTAGTCGAATCGATCAATTCGACGAGCGAGCGTTGTAGGGTGAAGATATTGATGAGAATTGAATTTGATAATTTAGCCACTGGTGGATCTGTGATATTCTGCCTTTAATTTAGCAGGTTTGGAATATCGATCGCGTCACGAATTATTAGTGGTACGCTGGATGCTGGATCGATCGAGCCTTTCGATCCTGACAATACATCAAAGCATCACTCGAAGTATCTGCTGTGGTTAGCTTAAAAGCTTACGTGATGGTTTTGTGATGATGAGAGCAATCGGAGAGAAGTACAAATTTTATCGTGTATAGATTGCAACTATTATTTCTTGTGTTACTTTAGGATAATTCTTGGGAATCATAGTAGCAGTAATCAAATAAATATCCCTACTACAGCAATATGATTACTCACGGGACTTATTCCGAAACACTTCCAAGTGGAGGAGAACTAAAAGTAAGCTCAAAAGGTTGGCGTATTTACTACTACTTTCCTGGCCCAGATGGGCGATATAATGGTACTTCTGTTTCGATCGAAGAATCTAAAGTAGAAGAATACATTCAAGCATTTATTGAAAATTATAATGAGTGGGAAAAGTTGAAAGAGGTAGTTCCAGAAGGAGGTTCATTTGAGAAGGTAGGAAAAGCTAATATGACTATTAGAGTCGGAAAATCTTACTGGGAAGGAATATGTCTTTGTTCGTACCACATGCAAATCAAAGATAAAGAAAAGCTAGATCAGGTGATTGAATCGTATAAATATGCAATTGAACGAGCTAAGGAGATTACGGAAAAGCTATACTCTTGAAAATGATCGTGAGACTGGACAAGAATTATGCTGGACTTTGACGAGATATTAGTAAATATTAATAATCCACAAATCAAAAAATATTTGGCTGAGTCGATTAAAAGCTATGCAGTTGGTAATTACCGTAGTGCTATCATTTCTGTATGGATTGCTGCAATGTTCGATCTCGTTAAAAAGTTTAAGATTTTAGTAGAAGAACGAGAACCTAGTGCCGTTGCAGCCTGGGGTCATCTAGAGCCTAAAATCACAGAGCACAAAAATTGGGAGCGTGAACTGATCTGTAAAGCAAAATCTGTTGGAATGCTTAGTATTTATGAAGCTGATACCCTTGAGAGGCTGAATGAAACGAGAAATCGTTATGCTCATCCTTCATTTGATGATATAGGAACTCTATTTGATCCAACACCTGAAGAAGTTAGGTACTTTATTAGAACTTTACATGACATTGTACTGTCTCAGCCTGCTCAATTAGGTGCATTTTATGTCAATCAACTCAAAGAATCCATAAAAGAAGCTAATTATTTTCCCACTAAACCATCGACAACATCTCTCGAACAAAATAGAGATGAAGTAGTACAGAAGTTAAAGCTTGTTAACTCAAAGCAACTTCCAAGGCTAATCAAGCAACTCTTTACAGATCTTGCTAATCCGAATAGTGAAGATCATAAGATTAATATCCTATGCTTTATCACTAATTCATGGAATTATGGAGAAAAAGACTTAAACTCGAAAGAACTATCACAGCAAATTACAACTAGCTGGGATGAATACCTGTACAATCATCAAGAATTAAATCCTAAAATAATTGAATCTCTATTGTGCTACCCATGTTGCTTTAATCTTCTATCAGAAACAACGTGCGCGATAATAGAGAGTAATATTAATGATTTAATGATAAATAGTTCACCAGAGCACAATTGGATTAGATCTAGTCTGATTTTCTCTAATTTTTTGAGCTATGCAGATGTCATTCCTCTTGCTGCAATTTTATTAAAGAAAGCACCAGGAATTGTTTCTTTAGATCGACTCATCAAGCAACATTTTCTATATTTAGAAGAACTAGGAGAAGATCGATTTTCCGATACCTTTGGAATTGCAATTTTTGAGGAGACAAGAAAAGTATTAAAAACGAGAAATGGTTATGCCGTAAATCCAGTACTCAATACTCTCCGATCCTGTAAAATGTGGGATATTGTTGATTTTCAAATTCAAACACAAGAAGACAAATATGAATTTGCAGGAGAATTAATTGATTCTCTTTGTTCTCACAATTGGGAAACAATGAGCTTACTAAAATTCGACAATCAGAATAAAATGCCAGAGTGTTGGTCTGAAATTATTCTTAATGCGTGGACTGATAAATTAGGATCTAATAATCATACAAAGCAATGTTTTTCAGCTTATATGAATCAATATCTTGGATTGATTCATAACCATAATACAAAAAAAGTAATTTCTTATTCAAGAACTGGAGAAGGAATAAAAATACTCAACGATTCTATTTCAATCAATTCTAATACTGTAAGTCAATTGCAAAAACTAGAAAAAGACAATGTTGATGCTTGGACTTTCTTGCTGAAAATATTAGTAGAGAACCAAGATGTAATTAACTCTGATGAACTAAAGGGAATGGTTAAAAAATCTTGAAAAACGATTAAAATTTTTCTATTCTCACTAATCCACCTTCGGCAAATCTCACAACAAGCTCATGATTTTCTAGCAATCTCGTCCCAAGCAAAGGCTTTTTCCCCGCTGCAAGTACGCGAACTTTTTGCTCTACTCCATTCCACAGAATTACTGCCTCATGAATTGGTAATATCACGTTACTATTATCAGCTAAATTAGCTGACATCGCATACTTGAACGGTAAGCCTAATAAAGAAACTGCTTCTGGCGGTAAGGAAAGATGATCTGTAAATCCAGTATCGATTACAAAGTCGATTGAAAAATCTGGTCGATTTGGTAGACGAAAAATTACCCCGATAGTGGCGTGTCTGCCCTTAACAATTCCAGAAATCATCTAATCAACCCGCTCCATTACACCACCGAAGGAAGCTGACACATTATAGCCAATGCGGATACCAAATAATCGAGCCGTAGGATTTCTCTCGCTCAAGTGGGTTGCTGAGATCAAACCATCTTCATCGACTTCATAATTTCCTGTCTCGATATCGATAATTACCATTTTGCCGATATTATCTTCTGAGTGTACCTGCTGACGAATGCTACTTTCATACATCTGTTCGGCACGATGGGCTACTTCTTGATGACTGAGCAAAATTGTTTGCATAGGTCTTAGTTAGCTGTTTGATGGTTGTTATTCTATGATACTCGAATCAATCGAAACTACAATCGCATTCAGTTCGAGGACTTTCATGAATTAACCCCTGTAGACCATTCATATCCACAGGGGTTAACTTATTAAATCAGAGATTACTCAACACCCTCAATCCGATCTTCAACCTCCTGATAGAGGTCGCGGAGCTTATCGAGGTTCTCTTCGCTGGTTTCCCAATAACCGCGTCCATTGACTTCTAATAGAGTTGAGACAATCTTACGGAACGAATTCGGATTGAGATCCATCAACCGCTTACACATGTCCGCATCCTTGATAAACGTGTCATTGGTTTCCTCATATACCCAATTATCCACCGCCCCGGCTGTTGCACTCCAACCGCTGGTATTGACCAACCGTTTCGAGAGTTCGCGGACACCTTCGTAGCCGTGGGAGAGCATTCCCTCATACCATTTGGGATTGAGTAGTTTGGTACGGGCATCTAGTCGGACAGTCTCAGAGAGGGTGCGAACTTGAGCGTTGGCGGTGGTGGTATCGGCGATGAAGGAGGTGGGCTTTTTGCCGTCTGTCCGTAGGTTGGCGACGATTTTGGTGGGGTCTGAGTCGTAGTAGTGGGATACGTCGGTCAGACTGATTTCGGAGGAGTCGAGGTTCTGGAAGGTGACATCGGCTGTTTTGAGAGCGGTTTCAAAGATTTGGCGGTTTTGCGCCATCGTGCCAGGATTATCGGCACTGAAGGCGAAGGATTTGCGTCCGAGGTACATTTCTTGGAGTTCGGCTTCGTTTTCCCAGGTGCCGTTTTCAACTGCGAGGTTGATGTTGGAGGAGTAGGAACCGGAAGCGTTGGAAAAGACGCGGGTGGCGGCTTGACGCAGGTTGATCCCCATTTCTTCGGCTTGGGCTAATGCGTGTTTGCGGATGAAGTTCATTTCGAGTGGTTCATCGGCTTCGGCGGCCATTTTCACGGCTTTGTCGAGCAGGTTCATCTGGTTGATGAACAGGTCGCGGAAGACACCGGAACAGTTGATCACCACGTCGATACGGGGACGACCGAGTTCTTCGAGGGAGATCATTTGGAGTTTATTGATCCGCCCGAGAGCATCGGGGACGGGTTTTACGCCGACCATCCACATGATTTGAGCGAGGGATTCGCCGTAGGTTTTGATGTTGTCTGTACCCCAGAGGACGCAGGCGATCGTTTCGGGATATTGACCGTCATTATCGCGCATCTGCCGATCGAGCAACCGATCCACGACCACTTTAGCTGATTTAACTGCGGCTTCAGTGGGGATAGATTGAGGATCGAGGGCGTGCATGTTCTTACCTGTGGGTAAGACATCGGGGTTGCGGATGGGGTCGCCACCTGGCCCTGGCAAGATATATTCGCCGCCGAGTCCTTGGAGGAGTGCGCCGAGTTCGTTGTCAGCA
>JANNDQ010000777.1:0-2335 GCA_031387965.1 Chamaesiphon sp. OTE_75_metabat_567 | reverse complement strand
GCATCAAGATACTCCAGGAATCGACCATAGGTCATTCGAGTGCTTGCGGTATTTTGACTTACTTCAGCCGTGACAGGTGTAAATGCCCCTTGCCAGACAAAGAAGCCAATGACCAGAACGGGAATCGTCCACAGTGCTGCTAGTTTCCACGAAAACTTCATAAATTTTTTTGCTTTTGGATGTGACGACAGTAATCAGCTTAGAATAAATAATTCAGCTTGTCTTATATAAGTTTTAAAATGTTTAAAAACATATCTTAATTAAATTTAACGTAATTCTCAGATTTCGGAAAGGGGTGAATTTAGTGAATAGTGAATAGTGGATAGTGGATAGTGACCGGATCTGTAGGGTGGGCACTGCCCACCATATGGGTTCTAAGTAATTTCACTAGGCTTAATTTCTACAGAATAAATTCACCTCTGGCGATATTGATGACTCGACCGCCAATGCTGACGGGGCAGTTGTCTGGTGTGTACTTGGCGCGGAGATACAGAAGGGACGATCTACCCATCTCAATTCCTTGTTCGACGGTGATGTCGAGGTTGGGGCTGCCGAAGTATTGATATTTGGCGAGGTAGGCGGCGAGGCAACCATTCGCGCTACCTGTGGCTGGATCTTCGGGGATACCGAAACATTCGGTGAAAACGCGGACATGCAGCTGACGCTTGGGGTCGATCGTTTCGGGGCAGAAAATCAGGATTGCTTGAGCAGGTAAATTGGCAACTGAATTCGCGTACAGGTTCAGATTTAATTTCGCCTTACTTACCGCAGCCAAAGTTTTCAGCGGCACTACTATAAATGGTAAACCAGTTGAGATGGGTTCGATCGGGTAACGTGAATCAATATCTGTTGGGTTTACTCCAATTACCGCCGCGATCGTGTCCACATCAACAGCATCATAAAATTTCGGCTGCTGTTGGTGCATCCACAGAATATCTACCTTGCCATCCAAATAATTCAGATCCACTGGGATTTGCCCGACTTGATAATTGAGATTAACTCGCTCTACAGCATCCTTAATGATCTCCTGCTGAATCGCAAACGCCGTGCCTAGAGTCGGATGTCCGGCAAATGGTAGTTCTGTCGTCGGTGTAAAAATCCGAGTGTTGTAGCCACTATCGACTGGCTTAGAGGTGGTAACAAACGTCGTCTCCGAGAAATTAATCTCCCGCGCAATTTGCTGCATCTGGACATCCGTCAGGTTCCCTGCTTCCAAACACACCGCCAATTGATTCCCCGTATACTTCCCCGTCGCAAACACATCCAAAATCAAAAAAGGAATATTAGTCATCAGTTTATTTATCTAGGTGCTATGTCCTAATCTAAAGCCTAGGACCTAAAGCCTAAGACCTAAAGCCTAAGACCTAACCCCGATCGTTACAAACTATTACGACTTTACTCAGAAACTGCTCATAATGCCGGAAAATAATCTCGGAAGGCACCCAGGTAACGGAAAACTTATATATGATATTAAGTGACCGTAATCAACCTCAGACCGAAAGGCTCGTAGCCGAATGTAAGTCTGGTAACAAACTTTTTTGGAGTAACCCACAATGAGTATCGTCACCAAAGCGATCGTCAATGCAGATGCTGAAGCTCGCTACCTCAGCCCAGGCGAATTAGACAGAATCAAAGGTTTCGTCACTTCTGGCGAACGCCGTCTTCGCATCGCTCAAACTCTAACTGACTCTCGTGAGCGTCTAGTTAAAGGTGCAGGCGACAAACTGTTCCAACAACGTCCTGACGTTGTTTCCCCAGGTGGAAACGCTTACGGCGAAGAAATGACCGCAACTTGCTTGCGCGATTTAGACTACTACCTCCGTCTAATTACTTACGGTGTAGTTGCTGGTGATGTTACACCAATCGAAGAAATCGGTGTAGTTGGCGTACGCGAAATGTACAGATCCTTAGGAACTCCTATCGACGCTGTTGCTGGTGGCGTTCGAGCAATGAAAGATGCTGCTTCTGCGATGATGTCTGGTGAAGACGCAGCTGAAGCTGGTGCTTACTTTGACTACCTCATCGGTGCAATGAGCTAGTTGTAAAACTAGTTAATGCTCGGTAAGGCTACGAATTTTGAAATTAGCAACTAAAGACTAGATCAGGAATTTAGAATAATGCAAGACGCAATTACCTCAGTTATCAATTCATCCGACGTTCAAGGTAAGTACCTTGATTCCAGCGCCCTAGACAAGCTCAAAGCTTACTTCGGTACTGGTGAACTCCGCGTTCGTGCCGCTGGTACAATCTCTGCCAACGCTGCAACCATCGTTAAAGAAGCTGTAGCTAAGTCCCTGTTGTACTCGGATATCACCCGTCCAGGTGGTAACATGTA
>JANNDQ010000774.1:0-1916 GCA_031387965.1 Chamaesiphon sp. OTE_75_metabat_567 | reverse complement strand
ATCGGGCTTCTACTAGTCCAGTATCCGCGAAATTGTGCCAACGTGGGTCACTGGCGATCGAATTTAGCAGGGTAATATTAATTTCTCGATCTGATTCGGTGAGTTCGCCTGCATAGTTGGGATCTGCTGGTGGTGCAGGTTGGATGAATGTATCGCCGATGGGGAGGGAAACGAGGGTGCCTGCGGCTGGAGAGTGAAGGTGATAACGGTTTTGGAGTTCTTCTAGCCCAGTGAGATCGGCGAGATAAGGTGGGGAGCCATGAGTGAAAACAACATGTTTGGGACGGATATTGTGAATTAGTTGGGCTGTGCCCGCACCATCGGAATGTTCGCTCAGGAGATAAGTTTCAGCGGTGATCTGGGGGGTTGTGGCAGGCAGGACTGTCATCCCATCTGGAGCGGCGGGGAAGAGGAGCAGTAAGGGGAAAGGATTATCAGCTGTGTAAGTGTCCAGATTAATATCTGCATCGGTGATAATAATGCAGGGACGCTGATGGATACTGGACAGATTTTCTGAGGTGAGCTGGCGGACATGTGGGCGAACTTTTTCATCCCAAAATAGCGATTGATGCCGAGCGAAATTTTGAACTGCGGGGGGAAAGTGCGGCAGTAGTTGTAAGTAGGCATCACAGCCAGCAACAACTGTTCCATCTACCCAAATATCAATATCGCGTCCGGTAAATAGGTGATGACTTCGGAGTAGGATTAGTAATTCCTGAGCGATGCCGAGGGTTGTAACTGGTAGAATAATTGACTGCTGCTGAATAATGGCTCGATCGATCCGTGCCATCAGGGTATTTTCTTGCTTACGGCGGTGCGGATGCCGAGCTGTGCCATAGCTACCTTCGATAATCAGCACATCGGGATTGAGATGCCGAATCGAGTCGAGATGTAAGCCTTCGACTAACCGCGAATTGGACAGGAAAAAATCACCTGTATAAAAGACACTATAAGATTGATAAAATCCAGTGTAAGTCAACAAAATTGCCGCCGCACCTGGCAAATTTCCCGCCGGGAACAGTTCCGCAGTCAAACCATCTTGAAACTCGATCGATCTACGCCAGGGTAGAGCTTGAGTGAATTCGGGTACTCCGTCATCGTCTAACCAGTTCAGCGGCAGCAGTAGGCTGGTGACTTCGCTGGTATAAATCGGCAATGTCGGGAAAGCTCGATGCAGATCGAGTAAACCTCTTGCTCGATCGGCATGAGCATTCGTACACAATACCAGATCGCAGACAGGGAGTAGATCTTCACCGATTAAACTCGAAATGTCAGCCAGCCCACAATCTAGTAAGATCCGATACGGCCCCATTTTAACCAATAAACATACTCCCTCGTCACTATGACCAACGCCATAGGGGAGGCAAACTAGATCTTCGTTATTGGTTTGGGGTAGGGTAGACAAGGGAGACTTCCGCAAATTCAGTCAGGTGACAATTTTGGCAGATTGAGACGATCGGCGTGTGGGTAAGAGATCGCTATCAGTTCCGGTTAGTGAGCAGAGCCATTGCCATGATACTTGTCAGAATCATAAAAACCGTTGCGAGTACCGAAGAACAGGATACCGAGTACGAACGGAATAGTCAGAATTGGTAAGATAATTTGAACGTTCATAATTTTTGATTTGACTAGTTAGCCTCCATTATCTCGCGATCGACTGATCGTTGCTAGCGATCGTTCATCATTCTTGACGGCAAACTGAAATTATAGAAATCTGCGAGCGAGAAAATAAGCCGCGATCGATTTAGCGTCAATCGGCTCCCCAGCATCAATTGCCGCTTCAAATTCGAGTGGAGTCATCAAAATCACACTGATATCTTCATCATCATCACCAGCAGGCTGAACGGCTAATTTTTCTAAATCTTGCGCTAGAAAAGCATAAATAATCTCATCACAATAACCAGGCGCGAGAAAAA
>JANNDQ010000773.1:0-10257 GCA_031387965.1 Chamaesiphon sp. OTE_75_metabat_567 | reverse complement strand
CCTCCGGCCGGGGAATCGATCTGTGGGTTTTATTCTAGATTCCACTAGAAAAGTAGCGCAGAAAAGTAGGGTGGGCACTGCCCACCATCTAAGCCAGAAAAGTAGGGTGGGCACTGCCCACCATCTAGGTTTCAGGTATTTCAAATCAATTCAATCTTTTTCATTCGCTATCCACTATCCACTATCCACTATCCACCATCATTAAGCAGACTGACTCCGAGCCAGCAGTAATAAAGTAGGGTGGGCAGTGCCGATCATCTAGGTTTGGAGCATTTCTAACCAATTTACTCTTTTCCATTCACCATTCACTATCCACCATCATTAAGCAGATTGACTCCAAGCCAGTTGCTTACTTCTCGTCCTAGCCATTTGATTTCGCGTTCGGTGAGATCTTGTCCGGTGTTGAGGATTCTGACTGGATCGATTTCGCGAAGTTCTACGAGGAGGCTGACTTTGGGGACTTTGAGGTCGGAATGTTGGTATTTATCGATAATGATTTGGCTGATGTCGGTGGTTTTGAGGTGTTTGGGTCGATCGCGTTCGAGTCCGTAGAGGTGTCTGGATAGTGTGAATTGGTGCCGATCGATCTGGATGATTGTTTGAGATCGAAATTTATCGGCGAGGTCGAATGAGAGGTGTAGTCCGGTTTTGAGTAGCCATAGTGTCAATGGCAGGACAAATAGCAGTGCTACTGATAAGCCAACTTTGACGGCTAGTTCGGTGGTAGGGAAGGTCAGGGGGATGGAGATGTAAATTGTCAGGGCGATCAGCAATAGAACGCTGATATTTACGATGCTGGCTAGTCCGAGCTGGTGTTTTGCGGCTCGATCTGGGCGAAATCGCGCGGGAATTGTTAGCTCGAATCGATCGGCTCTACTGGTCAGTTGAATTTTACTCCCTGAAGGTTGACGCATGATTAAGTCGGTTGGTGTTAATGGTTGAGCCTAATGGGTTGGCGGTTAATTAAGCTGAAAGTTTTGCGGCGGTGAGACAGCTTTGGCATTGTTTGGGTTTGATTCTGGATCGGAGTATGAATTTTTGCTGGCGAAGTTGACGCTGTTGAGTTGGTGTTGGAGGGGTTGATGGCGATCGATCAGGATACCTGAAGATGTTGATGCTGGGGTGAATCGCTCGTGTGTCCACAAGATCCAACGATTGTCAGCAGTGATTTTTTGGACTCGATCTGGTTGACTGGTGAGGATTACGCCTGCACCTGTAAAAGTTCCTGCTGTACTTGGTTCTGCCATCTGGACTGCGGCGAGGGTTTCTAGTACTTGCTGTGTGCCGGAGATTATTCCTGTTCCTGCTGTCCAGAGTTTGACGTTGAGGTTTGGAGATTTGCTGGCATAAAAATATAGTGTGCAGGCAGCAATCACGGCTTGCTCGAAGTCGGCTGCGTCCCAATCTACGCCGCTGTCGAGGCAAATTACGATGTCTTGTCCGCCGCGATCGATCTCTAGCTCCCGAATCTGAAACTCTCCGTATCGCGCACTTGTCCGCCAGTGAATCAGTCGCATTGGATCGCCGTAGCGATAAGGGCGGAGGGAACGAGTGATGCCTTCGGTGGCTAGTTCTAGCTGGCGGCTGGCGGACTGGCGATCGCTAGGACTAGCACTGTTTCCCATCCCGTCGAGGAGTGGGCAGCGATCAAGTTTGAGGACTTGGGGATAAACATAAGCAGTTGCCGCTGCAACTCGATCGCGCTGACACCAAAATAATCCGATTGGTGCGCCGCTGCGCAAGACAATTTTTGACCACTGGTAGACTCCTCGCTGCTCGGTGGGCTGGTGATAAACCCACCGATATTCTTTTTGAGCTAAAACTGCTTCGACGGTGGTTGTAGGGAGATTAAATCGACTTAGTGGGCTGAGATCTTGGACTTGAAATAAAGTTTGTACCTGGGCGGTGGGGTTGTGAATAGTTAGGGCAATTTCTAGATCTGCCCCAGCGGTGACTGGTAAAATTGACTCACGAGTAACTGTTAATGCTTTAATCGATCGAGCGGGTAAAACTGCGGATACTCCGAGTAATGCGACACCGACACCACTTAGTACATACAGCCAGCCAGCCATCGTATTTGTCGCTGCACCAAAGAAGCAAATTGTCAGGACTGCCAGTAGCCAGCCTCCGTAGGCGGGTTTTACCCAATTAGTTTCGAGCCAGTTAGTCGCGCGGTTAAACATGAGCAGATAGATGCAGCGATTACCTATGGTAGGCTACGCCAGCGGGATTAGTTGGTGATATTAGTTAGAGTACCCACTAACCCCGACTTGGATCGAGAGGCGCGGCAAGAATCGCTACTAAAATCATTAACCGTGCTGAATTACCCTAAACGCGGTAAAATTTTTATCTATGCATCTCCGTATGACTTCAATCTCAACATAAAATCTGTGGTGAGATTCACGCTCATAATCTTGATTAGCAACAGTCGCATCAGGGTGTTAATTCTTGGATCGGAGCGGCTATGTCTACGAGTTTCATAATGCCTATTCACAGTTGAGTATTCATGGCGATCCAGCTTTATCAAAGTGTTTCAGCTTACTATCATCGGACAGCAATAATTATTTTACTGGCTGGATTTCTGATGAGATTGGTAATCTCGATCTGGCTGAATCCAGGACTTGATGAGGCTTACTACTATCTGTATACGCTTCACCCCAGCTGGAGTTATTTCGATCACCCGCCACTGGTGGCGCTAACTTCTAGTATTGGCGTATGGTTAACCGGAAATGTATCTCAATTCACGATTCGGATTGGGACGCTGTTACTTTATACTGGCTCATTAATTTTTCTGTATTTAGCAGCACTGCGTTTATATACGCTCCAAATTGCGATTAGTACACTGGCAATCGCGTCAGCAATTCCGATCTTTCAAATTGCGTTTGGGATCTTAAATGGCCCTGATACACCACTATTATTTTTCTGGGCACTGTCGTTATGGCTAGCGGTGCAAGAATTTTTTGATTATCGTACCTATCACCCAAGTTATCGACTGACGTTGCTCTGTTTCACTGTCGGGTTGGCTTGTTTGGGTAAGTATCATGGGTTTGTTTTAGGATTTGGTTTAATTGGGTTTTGTCTATTTAGTCCTAATTACCGTCGTGCGTTAAGATCGAGATGGTTGTGGATTGGTATCCCAATTTTTCTATTGGTAATTTCACCACTTTTGTATTGGAATATCCAGCATCATTGGGTATCTTTTGTCTTTCAATCTGAACGGGCAATTCCAGATCGGAGCTATCATCTCGATCGCACAGCTACTACTATAGCTATCGAAATGCTCTATTTATTTCCAACGTTTGGCATACCGCTATCATGGGCAATTATTCGAGCTTCGATCGAGCAAATTAGAAGCTTTAATTGGCAACAATATGTTAGAGGTGGCATCTTTAGAAATGAGTGGGAGTTAGAAAAAAGAGGACTGCTGTTGTGGCTATCTTTACCGCTAATCCTGGGCTTTACATTTATTTCTGGCTATCAGCAAGTTTTTCCAGCGTGGAAAATGCCGGGGTTTTGGACTGCAACTATTCTCTTAGCTGAACGAGTCGCGATCGGTCGCCGCAACTCGGATGTGCGAGTGCCATATCGGTGGTTTTTTAGCTCAGTTGGGGTGATTCTTTTGTTACTATCGATCGCGCTATCACATCTGACTCTGGGGACATTTCAAACTCCGAGTAAGTCAGCGATATTTGGTCTATTACCAATTAAGACGGATACCTCAACTCAAATGATTGATATCCAGCAGTTACGTCAAGGATTTGTTGGAAATAGTAAGTTAAATCTAGCTCTAAAACAGGCAGATTTTGTCTTTACTAATCGCTATTATTTAGGTGGCTATATTGGCATGGCGATCGAACCAATCTTTCACAAGCCACTAACTTGTTTTGATGCCGATCCGCGCGGTTTTGCCTTCTGGTCGCAGTCAAAAGAGTGGGTGGGTAAAAATGCTATTTATGTCGGTAGCAAGACCTTTGATGTCGATTTAGATGCTAGTGAGCGATATCCGCAGTACTTTAATAAATTGACTAAACTTAGCGAAATCCCCATCCTTCGAGGTGGCGAAATCGTCGAAACATTTAGTGTCTATCAAGCCCAAAAGATGTTGAAGCCATTCCCCCGTCCCTATGGGAATTAGCAGCATTTGGGTGCAATCACAACATTCTTTACCCCAAAGATTATTCAGCGGTGATACCACCAACAGATCGATATGTCTCTATCAATGGGATTAATACTCGCTACTGGCAAATGGGCGACAGCGGCAGTATATTAATCTTGCTCCACGGTGGGAATGGATCGATCGAGTTTTGGCTATACAATATGGCTACTTTAGCCAAACATCATCAGGTTTATGCTTTTGATATGGTGGGTTCGGGCAAGTCTGACTATCCAGACAGGTCTTATTCTTTAGGTGATCAAGCCGAATTTCTACTCGGCTTGATGCTGGCGCTAGATATTGATGCTGCGACTTTAATTGGTAATTCTATGGGTGGCGGAGTTGCTTTGGAATTTACAAAGCTGTATCCTGAACGGGTAGATCGACTAGTATTAGTTGCGAGTATGGGATTGGGGCGAGAGATTAGTGTAGGTATTCGTCTGATCACTCTACCAGCAGTTGTCAATCTCCTCCGCCCAGGACGGTGGATGATTCCGGCGATGCTAAAATCTAATTTTTATGATGGTAGTCAATTACCACCCGCTTGGATTGAGTTTCGCTATCCGATCTTTGCGATTTCTGGTCGAAATCGAGTTATTCTGCGGCTGGGTCAAAGTAATTTTAATCTAGCTGGTGTGCGGGCAGATGTCTATCAGCCAATTCTGGCTAGTTTACCTAATATTACTCAAAAGACATTAATTATCTGGGGTGATTGCGATCGGATTATCCCCATCAAGCACGCTTATATTGCCGCCGCAGGTATCCCAAATAGTCAACTGGAGATATTTGCTAACTGCGGACATCATCCCTATCTGGAGTATTCAGTAAAATTCGATCGATTAGTTTTAGATTTTCTGGCAACATAGACTAAAAAATTGGGCTGATGTCTGGCATCAACCCAACTATAGACGATCGGTTAAATTCTTGAGTAATAAAAACCTAACCAGAATAAGGGGTCTAAATCCCCACCCTAAGAACCCAATTATTAATTAATTTAACTGTTCTTCTGGTTGATTCAGTGCTGATGACTCAAAAATTGCACTATAGAAAAGTCCAGCCATAATCGCACCGATAATCGGTGCTACCCAGAATAGCCATACCTGTCCAAATAACTCCGTCTTGCCAAATAACCCCACAACTAAAGCTGGCCCAGTACTCCTAGCTGGATTGACAGATGTATTGGTAATCGGAATGCTAATCAGATGGATTAATGTCAACATCAACCCGATCGCAATTGGTGCAAAACCTTGAGGTGCTCTACGATCGGTAGCACCTAAAATTACGATCAAGAACATGAATGTCATGACCAATTCGATGATGAAGCAAGCCGTCAAGGAGTACCCTTGGGGCGAGTGAGTACCAAAACCGTTAGTTGCTAATGGGCCAGTTCCTGATAGCGAGTAGCCATCTTTACCATTGGCGATAAAGTAGATCAGCAACGCTGAGACGATCGCGCCGCCAACTTGCGCGATGATGTATGGCAATAGCTCAGATGCTGGAAATCTCTTGCCAGCCCACAACCCAAATGATACTGCTGGATTGAGATGACAGCCAGAAATGTGACCGATCGCATATGCCATTGTCAAGACTGTCAATCCAAATGCAAAAGATACACCAATCGTGCCAATACCTAAGGATGCAGCAGCAGCAGCAGCCTTGTCTGAAACACCTTGAGCATTAGTTTCTGTATATGCAGCGGCAAGTACCGCACTACCGCACCCGCCCATCACTAACCAGAATGTTCCCAAAAATTCCGCAATACAACGCTTCGTCAAATTCATAGCCACGACAAGATCTAATATAGATAGAATTACAGATCATTGTCATAGGTAAACTCAATCTAGATCCCTACTGCGCAACATTTAGTAATGTTACTCACCAGAATTAGTAGTGCTGGATTCAAGATAACTTACTCTAAATCTCGGCTGTAACAGGCTCAGTCTTGCTTGCTGCTTTCTTGGGGGTACCACCGAGTGCTGGTAGATCCGCCAGTGTTAGCGTTTGAATTCGGGGCTGTTGGAGTGCGGCTTCTCTTTCGGCAGGTGTATTGTATCCCCATTCGGCTAGATATAGCTTGACTGATTCTAGTTCTGGTTGAGCAGCAACTTTTGATAGTGTACTCAGCCGATCCTCTACAAACCAAACAGTTGGCGATTTCTTGACCCCACGATCGAGAATTTGCTTGAGGCTATCGATCTTACTCCGTTTGAGTTCTTTACCCCAGATAAATTCACTAGCGAGTTCTACGCCCTGTTCTTGCAGCAATTGGGTGACAAAACGGCTCTCCTTGGTGGTGATAATTACTGGTTGAATCTTCCGACTAGGGAGAGATTTGAGTGTATCGATTGCACCTGGATAAAATTGATGTAACCGCAACCAACTAGCAGAGTCTTGCTGAATCCAACTATCACGAACCATGTCTAGCTGCTGACTAACCTTGACTCCACTGAGGCGACTATCTGCCAAAATGCGATCGCGAATCCGCTGCCACGAGCTGTGCATCCGCTCGGTTGAAATACCTAAAGTCAATGCCCGAATCAATACAGGCATCTCCCAACCAACTTCAATTAGTGGTCGTAGTTCTCGAAACTTTTCGGCGACACCAGGCGATGGCTCTAACCTGTCTAGTTGCCACACTTGAGTGTAAGTTCTCCATGCCGTCTGCCAATACTCTGCCATCCCGTCGCAGATCACCCCATCAAAATCCAGGGCGAGAATTCGCGCAGCATTCATACTGTTATTGTTCCTTTGACTAACATGGCAATCTGTCAGAGTGTTGGTAACTCGCCTCTGAACAGACTGCTTAAACTGTAAATTTAACTGGGGTGCAAGGATTCGAACCTCGGAATGTCTGGACCAAAACCAGATGCCTTACCACTTGGCGACACCCCATTGCAATAACACTAACAATCATATCACAATTATCCACTTTGGTGTCAAGGGGATGATGAATATTTTTTGGGGACGCAGCGGTTAATACTTGGCGAGGTAAATGCTAGTGCTGTTTTGGGAGGAGTTGAGTAGTGGCTGAACTTGCGTCACCCAGTACTATCCTTTGCACGGTCACAATCTGAACTAGCAGAATTCTTCCCTACTCTCTACTTTCTACCCAAGAAGCGCGAGTTCGAGCGTTGAGTGTTTTCACAAAGATATAGTGTCGGGGTAATTTACTTGTGATGATTTTTCGAGTCAAAGAGCTTTGCCAACTTGCGCACTCTAAGTATTGAATATTACTTTTAATGAAAATAAATAGCTAACATTTTAGCCGCAAACATCTTGTCAATGAATATCAACTTTCCAAAATATTTGTTCTTTTAGATACATTCATAATCAAAGCTAGACAGTGATTTGCTCGGTTCTGACACCAATTTTTTACTCAAGTGAATTGTGAAGATTTTGTTAAGATACCTGTAGAAGCTAACAGCTAGCGCCTACGCTCTAGTTATAATAGTTAAATAACCACAAATTAAAAACCTACTATCGCAAAGCACAAAAGATAGGCTGAAAGAGACTTTCAGGTTTTGCGATCAACTAATTCACAGCATTTCTCATCAGTTATTCTTAATGAATAGGTCAGTTTGAATACGGGGATAGTGATGTTTAATCTATCAAGATTAAACGGTTTTCGTAAACTCCATTCGCGAATAGCCTGATGTATTTAGGAGGACTAACAATGAAAATCACCCAGATTATACTTGTGAGGGAAACCTTTTCCACACCAGCACAGGGATGGCTCGAAATTTCAGGTGGACAATTGGATCGATTGGCTAATCATCAGAGAGCGTAATGTAATGCTGTTCGGATTAGCCGAATTACTGACCAACAGTCAGCGCTGAATTTAGTGCGTTGACTAGTAAGCATTTACAGTACAATTTTTCGATCAAATTTTAATTGAAAGCCCACCAATTTTCTCCGTTAACGTCAATTTTTATCGAGGTGCAGATATGCCAAACAGAAAAATATTCACAGCTACTACTAGCAATTCGGCCGTGATCCAACCACCACAGCAATCATTTGCTGCGGATCGGGCTGCAATCCCCACTCGTCAAGCAATTGCGCTGATCTCCGAGCATGGCGATCCAGCCGCAGAAATCGGCAAAGATGCTGCTGGCGGTCAGAATGTCTATGTCCGTCAAGTCGGTGAATCCCTGGCTAAGCTGGGCTGGCAAGTAGACATGTTTACCCGCAAAAGTAGCCCTACTGACCCGACGATCGTTGAGCATTCACCCCACTGTCGGACGATTCGGTTGACGGCGGGGCCAGAAACTTATATCCCGCGTGATGAGCTATTTCAATACATGCCTGAATTCGTTACTGCATTCCAAAAATTCCAACAGCAGGAAGGGGTAAGCTATCCGTTAGCGCATACTAACTATTGGATGTCGGGTTGGGTTGGACTAGAACTCCAACGCCGTCAAAATATTCAACTAATCCACACTTATCACTCCCTCGGTGCCGTCAAATATCTGGCGGTGAGTGACATTCCGGCGATCGCCCAAACCCGCCTAGCAGTAGAAAAGCAAATTCTCGAACAGGCTCACCGTGTTGTAGCTACTAGCCCCCAGGAAATGGACGATCTGGAAACACTAGTATCGCGACAGGGAAACATTGATATTATCCCCTGTGGTACTGATGTCAGCACCTTCCGCCTAATTTCCAAAGCTGATGCCAGAAAGCAGTTAGGCATCAGTGCTAAAGAGAAAGTAGTTCTCTATGTTGGTCGATTTGACAAACGCAAAGGGATCGAAACTTTAATTCGGGCAACGGGTGAATTGCGATCGCAATTAGAGCAAGGTGAAGAAATAGATCCGCAACAGCTGAAACTATTAGTAGTTGGTGGTAGCGATCCAAATGAGGCTGATGGCACCGAGCGGCGGCGGATTGAAGCGATCGTAACTGAGCTAGATTTAGCTGCAAATACGGATTTTGTTGGGATGGTTGGACACGACAGGCTAGCGCTCTACTATACCGCCGCTGATGTCTGCGTGATTCCTAGCCACTACGAACCCTTTGGCTTGGTAGCGATCGAAGCTATGGCATGTGGGACTCCAGTAGTTGCTTCTGCTGTCGGTGGTTTAAAATTTACGGTGATTTCTGAGGAAACTGGACTCCTAGTTCCAGCTCATGATGTCAGCGGATTTGCTATTGCGATCGAACGCATCTTGACTGATGATATCTGGGCACGAAAAATCCGCAAACAGGCATCGGCACGAGTACACCAAAACTTTAGCTGGACAGGTGTCGCGATCCAACTCAGCGATCTCTATCGTCGGATGCTGGCGCAATCGCTGCTGAGTCCGAGTCTGGGCAGAGGATCGAGCGCTACATCGCCACTATTGCCTAAACAAGTTGTAATCGCTTCTTAATATTCGCTGATTAAGTTCGATCGTCAAAAACCCCAACATTCATCAGATGTTGGGGTTTTTGGCACCTAATTTTTTCGACTAGATCCCTAATTATCACAGGATCTCGAACAAGACAACTCAGCATCTAGAACTAACCCAGCAAATCCGCGATCGCTACTGTTATCCTAAAGTGTAGAACACCAAAAAACTCTCACACCGATGACTACGACACCTTTGAGCTGGCAAGAACTCACAGATCTGGCAGCAGAATTCACGCCATCAGATCCGATCAATGGAGCCACTAATGCTCAATCAAAGCTCCGTCTATTCGGGCAGCCTGAATCTACCGTCAGAGTCACCCTCTACCGCGATAATCATGCCTGGTGTCCCTACTGTCAAAAAATTTGGCTGTGGCTAGAGGAGAAACAAATTCCCTACCGGATCGAAAAAGTAACGATGTTTTGCTACGGCGAGAAAGAGAGCTGGTACAAGCGCAAAGTGCCTTCAGGGATGCTACCAGCCATTGAGCTAGATGGGCGGATCGTAACTGAGAGTGATGATATTTTGTTGGCTCTAGAACGAACCTTTGGCGTACTGAGTTTAGGCATGAAAGATCCAGCAGTTATTCCCCTCCGCCAGTTAGAGCGGCTATTGTTTCGAGCTTGGTGTAATTGGCTGTGTCGTCCAGCAAATTCAGTCCAAGCTGAACAGCAAAATCGGCAGCAGTTTGTAGATGTAGTCAAAATGGTAGAAGCTGCC
>JANNDQ010000761.1:0-2709 GCA_031387965.1 Chamaesiphon sp. OTE_75_metabat_567 | reverse complement strand
GATTTGAGGGCGATTTCCTGGACGATTTGGCGAGAGGCATGATTGTCGGTGGCGACGACGATCAGATCGGCGGTAGCGATGCTTGCTGTGTTAGAGATTGCATCGGGAATGGCTCGGATATTTGCACCTGTCGGATAGATTCGATCGAGTAGGTGTTTGACATAGTGGACTTTGTACCAGCCATCCTCGACCATTGTGGGTGTAGCTGCTGGCATTCGATTGAGGTTGGATGTCTCCAAGCGATCGGGATCGACTAAAATCCAGTTTTTCACGCCCAATCTGCCCAAGGTTTCGGCAAATGCTGCGCCGATGCCACCACAGCCAACTAGAGCGACGGTGAGTCGATCGAGTTTTTGTTGACAGCCAGTACCAAATATTTGTTGTCTGGCAAAGATCGGCTCTGGGGGAGATTCGGATAATTCGATCTCGTCGATTTCCAACCACGATCGATTGCAGGTAATCGATCGAAAGTCCGTCCCTTTGCGATTCCAGATCCGAAATTGTCCCCGTTCGAGGGATTCGTCAAATACGCCAGAAATTAAGCGAGATCGATCGTCGGATCTGTGGCTGAGAAACTTGGCATATTCTGACTCTGCGCGATCGTCTACAGCCGAGAAATCGGGAAAGTTTGTGCCTGAATGGGTATGGATATGTACTACGTCTAATTGGCGATTCTCTTTAAGAGAGGCTTCGCCAACGCTGAGGAAGTTATCGAGCAAGTACTGGTGGAACTCTTGTTCTAACACCAAACCGCTAGCGGACTGCAACTCATAGCAGTCGCGGGTGGGGACTACCCATGTTCTGGGCAGATACCGAGTTCGCTCTGGGGAGACACGATCTCGACTGCAAAATAGAAAGCCGATCGTCTCTTCGTTGTGGGTGCGATGGGCAAGCATGGCTTGGCGGATTTGCTGCCACATTTGGGGCGGAATCTGGAGGGATATTTGAGTGTTTTTCATCAGAGTTCGGGAATATTAATGATACTGATCGATCGAAACAGTGATGGCTTATATCTACATCCTGGAATGTAATGATGGTAGTTATTACACTGGAAGTACCAAAGACTTGGAACGGCGACTATGGCAACATCAGAATGGATTGGGTGCAAACCATACCGCCAAACGTCTACCTGTAGAGTTGGTTTATTGTGAGTTTTTCGATAGAGTCGCTGATGCTTTCGATCGAGAAAAGCAGGTACAAGGCTGGAGTCGTAAGAAAAAACAGGCGTTAATCAGCGGTAATTTTAATCAGTTACATCAGTTGGCTGAATGCCAAAATGAAAGTCATTATCTAGAGGATCGATCGGAAAACTCTGGTGGTTGAGAAAATTCGGTGGTTGAGCGAAGTCGAAACCACATTCGGAGCTAGTAGTGTCGCATGTTTTATCGATCGGCTCCGTTTACTGTACATTTCGACTCCGCTCAATGAACGAGACTCCGGTGGTTGAGCGGAGTCGAAACCACCGACCCTACTCGTCGGTATTGATAGCGTGGCGGGCGGTCACAAACAGGGTGGCGAGGTTGTGTCCGGTGGCGGGATCTTTACTCGGTCGCCAGGAGTTGAGCCAGTGTTCGGTATTGAAGCCCCCACCTAACCCGACGCAGTACCAGTACCAGCCCTGTTCGCTCAGGAATGGTGCGCCATAGTAGCTCTGACGGGTGAAATGGTGGTCGCCTGCTCCGGTACTTTGCCACGGGTAATTGAGGTAACAACCGATCGGGGGTAGTCGGGGATAGTCTGGCGGGAGGAGAAAGAGAATATCGGTATGGGAGACGGTGAATTTGCTGGAAGCTAGGGGCATCCCTTTGACGAGGATCAGCGTGTATTCAACTTCTGCGACTGTTTTAGTGCCAAGGATGATATTCTTGGTGGCTTTTTCTAACAGTTGGAGTTCTTGAATCAGTCTGGAATTAGGCTGAAAATCGTTAACGCCTGGATTGATTTGGATTGTCATAGCTCACCCTTTGACAATTTTGGGAATAGTCCAAACTTTGGAGCCTTCTTTAAGTGCTTCATTGTTTTTTAATGGCTTTGTTCCGGCAAAGCCTTCTTCCATCACGTCATCAGCACCAATTTCTGGCAACTTGGAGCGCAGATCTGCGACTGTGGCTCCATTGGGGAGATCGACTAATTTTCCGTTGACTACTGCTCTCATTACTGCCTCGATGATAAATTTAGTGGGTGGTTGTGACGATTCTCTTGCAGAGAGGCTTCGCCAACGATTAGTTCGGCAGGTCTGGCTTTGGCTGTATTCCCCAGCCAAAATAATCCGCCAAAGAGGATAAAGATAATGCCCAAAATTGATGAAATTAGGTACATTTGTTGCGATCGAATTTCAATCGACACTGTTTTGATTTTGCGATCGAGTGCGCTCAGGTTAGGTTTTAGTTGTTTGCAGGTATCGATTTCTTTGGCTAATCGATCTTTGTCTTGTGCCAAACTAGCAAAGGATCTTTGAAGCTGCTTTTGTTGTTGCTGGAGATCGACGATCTGTTGTTTGGCTTGAGCTAATTCCTGGCGATCGGTAGCAATCAGTTTTCCATTGATTGTGGTCATGATTTCTGAGGTCTTCAGCTTTAATTGAATATAGTGGTGGAGCCGATCGGGTGGTAATCTTGGTTGTTATTTTGAGGTTGGAGGGTGTCAAATACCGCAATCAAATCGATGACGCTATTGGCGGCATTTTTAAGATCGTTACCCAGAGATTGC
>JANNDQ010000759.1:0-2148 GCA_031387965.1 Chamaesiphon sp. OTE_75_metabat_567 | reverse complement strand
TTCATGAGCTGGTAGATCCTAAAAATGGGCACACCCAAATCCTGATCGGGAAAATAAATATTTATTTACAGGTTGGATCTTATTTTTAATATTAATAGCACAAACTTATCATCGATCGGTAGCAATCATCTGAAACAATCTGGGCTAACTATCGTCACAATAGAGAGCGAGCAAACGATCGCATCTAGATTTTCCAGTTTTAATTTTGCCAGAACTACAAGGGAGAACAAGGGGATTAATTATGCAATTTAAATCAATCTGTGGTTCGATATTCGCGATATTCGCGGCAATCAATCTAATCCAAGTCGCCCCAGCTTCCGCCCAAATCATTCCCGAACCCTGGGTCACAGTAGGCAGCAAAGATAGCGAGATCACCTACGGGGCTGGTGTAAAGTTCTTAGACTTCGGCGCTGAAATCGCCAGAGGACCTAAAGGCGTTACTGGCGTTGATGCCCTCAAATTCTTTGGCTTCCCCTTTGTTGCTCCCTATGCTGGACTGGGAATATATGGCGACAAGGGTGTTGCCTACTCTGGCGGTGTTCAATTTACCCCACCTGGAAATACCTTCTTTGGCGTTGGCTACCACTCGGTACGGGGCATTAATGGTCAGGTGGGGATCAAGTTCTAAATCGGTTGAAAGTGAATGGTGGATGGTGGATAGTGAAGGAAGATTAATATCTAGATCCTTAATCCTATTTGCTCACATGCTCTTAACACCCCAACAACGTCAGAAATTAGATGATGGCAATGATCGAGAGTTCTATGATACACCTCGATTTGTTACCCATGTCGATACTGGATTTATCGATCGATTAACTACTCTCTACTCCGAGAGACTTTCGCCCCAAATGCGAGTGTTTGACATGATGAGTAGCTGGGTATCGCATCTCCCAGATCAGATGGAGTTTGAGTATGTTCAGGGACATGGTTTAAATGAGCAAGAACTAGCCAAAAATCCCCGATTCGACAAATACTTCGTTCAAAATCTCAATCGAGATCTCAAGTTACCGCTAGAAGATCAGAGTTTTGATGCGGTTTTAAATACTGTTTCTGTTCAATATCTTCAATATCCTGAAGCAATTTTTACTGAGGTTTATCGGATTCTCAAACCGAATGGAATTGCAATTTTTAGCTTCTCCAATCGGATGTTTCCGCACAAGGCGATCGCCGCTTGGCGCGATGGGAGCGAAGCCGATCGAGTAGAATTAGTTAAGGGTTATTTCCAGTCTGTACCAGGTTTTAGTACTCCAGAAGCGATCGTTCATGTTAGTCCGATTCCTGCTCTGTTTCGATCGATTGGTATTCCTGGTGGCGATCCTTTCTATGCCGTAATTGCTAGGAAGGTAGCGATGTAAATATCAGTAAATATCTGAAAATAACAAAGATGATGACAACTAGTAATATTGTCATCATCTCTATGATTCAGATATCAGGCTGTAAAAATAGAACTATGATATGTGATTAGGAACGTCCTTCTAACTCATCGAGAAATTTTAATGCAGTACTCTCAAGCTGTCTAAATTTTAGCAATTGGATAAACTTATCAAATGGATTGAGATCTACTAGATATGCACCCACTTTTACTCCTAGTGGCTCTAAATGTTTGCCTGGTAGCTCTTGATGTAAGATTGGGAACGCTCGGTTGCTTAACTGGTCTATCGCCCATAAAACATCACTATTTTCTCTAACTTTTGCGGACTTAGATTCATCATTTTTACTACCTGCTAAAGTATCTCGATCGAAAGAAATTAGTGCAGTCAAATTAAATAACTGACTGCGCTCAATTAAGCATTGAGTTTCTTTTCTACTAGGCTTGACTCCCCAACCGATTCGATCGAGTAAATTTGCGATCGCAGGTACTGGAATCGCACTCTCAGTATCACTAATATCCGGCGCAATGAGCAAGGATGGCTGGTCTAAAATAGACACTATTTCGATGCCAGAATTAATGATATTTTCCTCAAGCTGTCGATCCAGATCTCCACCTAGACAAGACTTCGCAGTCTGCCGCCATTCCCGACCGCTCAAAAACTCTAGGAGTGCAATATATTTACAACCTAAACTATGACCGAGCCAATAGTACTTTGTTTTGTCCTGATATAAATCTTGGACATAGCCAGATCGATCTGCAATTTTTGTCAGTTCCTG
>JANNDQ010000753.1:0-8913 GCA_031387965.1 Chamaesiphon sp. OTE_75_metabat_567 | reverse complement strand
TTGGCGTGTATCGGCGGTGGTTCTAATGCAATGGGACTATTTCATGAGTTCGTCCAGGAGCCATCTGTCCGCTTGATTGGGGTCGAAGCAGCAGGTGAAGGTGTGGAAACACCTAAACATGCGGCGACTCTGACCAAAGGTCGTCCAGGTGTCCTGCACGGTGCGATGAGCTATCTGTTGCAGGATGATGATGGACAAGTGACTGAGGCGCATTCGATCAGTGCTGGATTGGACTACCCTGGTGTAGGGCCAGAGCATAGCTATTTCAAGGATATGGGACGAGCAGAATATTACAGCGTGACTGATGCTCAAGCCTTGGTTGCGTTCCAATTACTATCCCAGCTAGAAGGCATTATACCCGCGCTGGAAACATCCCACGCGATCGCCTATCTGGAAACTCTTTGTCCTCAACTTTCTGGCAGTCCTAAGATTGTGATCAATTGTTCGGGGCGCGGGGATAAGGATGTGCAGACTGTGGCTAAGGTTCTGAAATTTTAGAGTTAGAGGGTGAGGGAATAGGAGAGAACAATTAGAAACTATCGTGGTAACTATCCTGTAAATAACTCACAGGCAATATATACAGACGTAGACTGAACTGATTCTAATAATTTTGCCCAACCCCAATCATCAATTTGCTCGACACATTCCGGGTATCGCTCGGCATTGATCGGGATTAAAGCTGTTAGCATTTCGATCGCGATTTGACTCAAGATTTCCGCGATCGCATTTGCACCTACTATATCTCCACCTTTGACCAGCTTACTCTTCTTCGCCACCACCTGACACGCCTCTGTGATCCCCTGGGCAGCCGCTTGTTTATCCACAATGTTATTACTAGCCAACTGAGCAAAATAACGTTCGATCGAGTCCCATTCAGGGCGGAGATTACGGATTAATAACTCAACTGTATGCAGATAAATACCCAGATCGATAATTAGGTCGGTAGCTTTTGCTTGTCTCGCCAGAAACATCCCGCCAGCCAATACTAACTGCGGCGAAGTATAGTTAAAAGCATCACCAATCTTCCCCCATTTTTGATATAAGTCCACGGTACTTAATTGCTGATAGTTAGGATTTATTTGTAATAATAGACTAACTGGAAAGTAGCTAGCAATTAGATCGATCTGTAGTTGCTCCGTCAGAATTTCAGTGCGCTTTAAGTTATGTTGTGCTGGAATCTTGACTTTTTGAGTTTCTAGGCGTTCGATAATTTTCTCACCATAAGTATGAGCTTCAATTCCAATACTTAGATCGATTAGGGCTTGCTCCTTAATAGTATTTTTTTGGTATAGCTCACCAAATTTATTGCCACCCTGTGTGAGGGTAATTAGCGGAATTGAATAATTGTGCTTGTCATCATCAGGTAGCGAAAATTCATCACCCCACATCGTAAATAATAACGGTGGACTCCAGTACTCATTTTGCAGTTCTCTTGCGATCGATTTAATCGCAGCGGGGCACCAAGCACTTTCGCCTAAATGACTGCCCACCTGTTCAATCTCCACATCCCAACAATAAGCTAGTAGCTCATCAGCCATGCCAAATGGATAAGGTAATCCCGCCATTTGTCCGATTTGGGTATTAATATCAATATATAAATCACGCTTGGGTAGGGCTTTCTTTAGCTCCCGATCTTGAGTGGCAATCTGAGTCAATAATTGCTTTCGGGCGTGAGATTTAAAAAACCAGAGTGGGTATGATGAGCCGATCACTGTCGTAATAACTTGAACATATCGATCGGTATCCAGCGCGATAATCTTTTGAATTAATGATCCTGAATCTGCACCTGTCATCTCTGGCTGTGGTGGTTGGATACCTACCCATAGATCCTTGATTTGAGTCAAACTTTCCAGGCTACTAAAGTTATCCCAACCGCCATTAAGTGCAACTAATTGAAGTGCATAATCACCCCACTGTTCAAGATACCGATCGTACTTACTATCCTTCTTGCCCCGTCTAGCTTCTGGTTCGATCGTCTTGTGTTTATCGATCGACTGATCTAGCAGTTTATTCAATCTTTGCAGCAGATTATTCGGTGCATCTAAACTATAAAAACTCCGACACTGATAAATAGAATTGAGCGGACTTTCGCCCTTGTCTACCGACTTTCCACACACCCAAATTTCCCAGGCTTTCTTACTGATTCCCACCACTGGCTCTCTGTCAATCTCACCAGTTGGCTTGGCAAACAAGTTACCTAGCTGTAAATCAGCTACTAGCTGCCTGACAGGGTAGCGATGCTCTTTGCCACCTACCTCTCTCAGTTGCGCCAGTACAACTATCCACCGCAGGTGATCTGCCAGTAGTTTGGAGATTTGCATCGACTGGCTTTTGGTGGTAGCTACGGGCATTTGCACTTATCACTCTAAAAAAATTATCATATAGGCATATCCCCGCCAGTGACGAAACTAACGGGGATATTCAAATCATACAGCTACACGAGTTTTGCAACCAAAATTCAATCTATTTAGAGGTTAGGATCGATACCTAGAGCGCGAAGTTGAGCGGCTAATTGATCGACACGCTGTTTTTGGGCTTGAGCAATTTGACGCTCTTGCTGGGCAATCTGCCGCTCTTGTTGGGCGCGTTGCCGCTCAACTTGAACACTTTCTTCTGGCATCAGATAGCGAGTTCCAGTCCGATCGTACCATGCTAATAACTCTCGATCGATCCCATTAAATACACCTTGACATCGCCCAATTCCTAAACCCACTTCTGGCATCCAGTAAGGTTCACCGATTTGGAGCTGATAGCTACGCTCTGAATCTGGACGCTCTACTAGCTTATACAGTTCAAATGGTTGATGCCTGTCGCGTAACCAAAATTCAGGGTTGTAGACAAGATAATAAAGCACGCCTAACTTGGCATAAGTCGCCATTTTCTCGTCGTATTCATTCCCTGGTGTGTGAGATACCATTTCTAGTGTCAGGATCGGTACGATCTCATTTTCTTCCCAGATGGCATAACTGCGGCGAGATTTACCACCCTTTTGACGTTCGACACCCAAACTCAGAAATCCATCCGGCACAATCGGTACGCGGAGATTTTTTCCCGTCGTATGGTAAATCGCCATATCTGCACCAAAATACCAGTCAAATCGATCTGCCCAGATCGAACTTAATAAGAACAGGAGAACGTTAGGTAAAAAGTTTTGGTCTTCATTATCCACAGGTATATCATCAGAACAAGGGAGTTCTTCGGTGCTGGGTAAAGTGCGGTTGAGATAGTCAGAGATCATAATCTCAATTTGATTGAGTTCTACTAGTAATTATAAACTAAAATTGTTGTCTACTGAAGTTAAGATTTCAGCCACATGGCTGGCGCAATATCGGGCAAACGTAGCAATACGTCTTGCCATGTCTGACTTTGCTGCAAGGCGTTGACAACGATGGGCAATGGTTCGGCAAATATATCTGGGAAGTCAGCTTCTTGTGGTATTTTGATCTCAAAAGCTAGCTGTTCTTGCGGCGGACTAAATTGAGCATCAACTCCATCCTTATTGCCTCGCGCATCAATTCGATACCAACCAAATTCTGGCAATAAAACAGCATTTAAACCATGTAATGTACAAGGTACATCAATATCGATCGATTCCTCCACTGCTGAATCATCAATAGTCAATCGTTGATAACATAATCCCACCGGAATTTGATTAGCTCGAAGTAATGCCGCGAGTAGATGGCTTTTGGCAAAACAGTATCCCGTTCGATATTTAAGTACGTCAGATGCCCGACAAGTTACCGGATTCATCTGATAATCCCAACTATGCTGAATCTGATCTCGTACCCATTCAAAACAAGCTTTGGCTGTTTGTTCAGTAGTTTGACACGTTAAAGCAAGGTGACGCGCAAGTTCTAATATTTCTGGATTTTGCCAATCAATTATTTCGCTAGCTTGCAAGTATTTTTGCATATTTATCGATTGTTATTAACTCAGCCATCTATCTAATAGTTATTAGATATCAACAAGTTATCTTTAATTAAGTACATCTGATAAATCAGCCAGATCCCTATCCCGATTATCTAATTCTAGATAAGAACGCAAAATAGATTGGACTTGATGTATTTTTTCAATATTCAATATTCCTAATTGCTTCACCAACCGCTGCTTATCAAAAGTCATTGGATCGATACAGACAATAAAGCTGTTAGTGTTTAATCCATTCGTTCGATCTGGATCGATCTCTACGACAATAGGCGAAGTTTTGCGATCTGGACTACTAGATGTAATCGGCAGTACAGTCACTTTCCGTCGCTGATTAAAGAGCGTACCAGAAATAATCATGGCTGGACGAGTTTTGCGAATCTCAGTACTGATCGAAGGGTCAAAATTGACTAACCAGATACTTCCCAATCGATAATTGCTGCTTGCTCCCATTCCTGATCCTCTGCTGATGTTTGTTCGTCTAAAATCAGGCAAGCTGCGAGCATTGCCTTTTGGTGCTGTTTTCTTTTCCAAGCCGAGAGCAATGATTCGATTAATTGACTCCGATTACCTACTTGCTCGTCGATATACTGCACCATTTCGTTGGTCAATGAAATAGATATTTTCACGATCTTGCTCTCAATGCTACTAATAATCCTACCCATTGTACGACCAAAAGGAATATCTAGTCAATAAATCTCCTGTTACTGTTTACCAGACTTACTTTGAAGCGATCTGCTAACGCAACGCTGACGCGATCGGCATTCGCCAGCCAGTACCAAAAGCTCGATCGGTTATTTTCAATCCTGGGGGAGCTTGGCGGCGTTTAAATTCAGCACGTTTGACGAGTTTAATTATTTTCTCTACTACTTGCGGATCGTACCCTCGATCGATCAGTTGTTCTGTAGATTGATGTTCACACACGATCGCCTCTAGAATCGCATCTAAGACTTCATAAGGTGGTAAAGAATCTTGATCCACCTGTCCAGGTTTTAGCTCTGCACTGGGAGGCTTGGTGATGATATTGGTGGGGATAATTTCTCGCTCTCGATTGAGCCATTTACAGATCGAAAAGACGCGCATTTTTGGCACATCAGCAATGACGGCTAAACCACCATTCATATCACCATAGAGGGTACAATAACCTACCGCCATTTCAGATTTATTACCAGTGGAGAGGAGTAAATAACCAAATTTATTCGACATTGACATTAATAATGTACCGCGAATTCGGGATTGGATATTCTCTTCTGCTAGTCCAAATTCTGTCCCTACAAATAGTGATTCTAAACTGAGATCGAAACCCTGCATTAGATTACCAATTGGGATAGTTTCGGTTTTAATGCCCAGATTAGCAGCTACCGCGATCGCATCGGTAACTGAATGTTCGGAACTATAGGGCGAAGGCATCAGCACACCCAAAACTTTCTCAGCTCCCAAGGCTTCCGCCGCAATTGCCGCAACTAGAGCAGAATCTATCCCCCCACTCAATCCCAAGATTACTTTTTGAAAACCACATTTGCGAATATAATCTCTAACCCCTAATACTAATGCTTGCCAAACTTCTGCATCAGTATTATTAGGTTGGATCTCAATTTTGCTTGGTTTTAAATCTTTAATTTGGCGATCGTATTCGATGATAATTAAGTCTCGATCGAATGATGCTCCCTGACAGACTAGTTTGCCAGATCGATCGAATCCCAAGCTACAGCCATCAAAAATCAGATCGTCATTTGCACCAACTTGATTGACGTATAGTACTGGTCGATCGTATTTAATTGCCGTATGTTTCAACATTGCTGTACGCACTTGCTGTTTACCAACGCTGAATGGTGAGGCAGATAGATTAATAGACAGATCGATGTTGTGCGATGCTAACTCAGCGATTGGATTAACTAAATAACTACGCTTTCCCCAAAAATCTTCGTCGTTCCAAAGATCTTCGCAGATGGTTAGCCCAATTTTAATTCCATCGATACTAAAGTAATTTGGCTCGGTACCGGATGTGAAATATCGATTTTCATCAAAGACATCATAAGTAGGTAATAGTCGCTTGTGAAAGATATTTTGTACCTTTCCAGCAGTTAATAAGGCGATACTATTAAACAATGGTTTGCCACCCATAACTGCAAAATCAGGATTTGGAGTGGCGAGTCCGACGAGTACAGATAGATCTAGTGGTAACTGTGTTGCTAACTGATGGAGTGTTTGCTCCATTTCAGTAATGAAGTGAGAATTAAGTAATAAGTCTCGTGGCGGATAGCCACACAATGATAGTTCAGGGGTGAGTAAAAGAGTTACGCCTTGATTAGCTACTTGTTGGGCAGCTACTAAAATTTGTTGAGCGTTATTTTTGAGGTCACCAATCGTTGGATTGAGTTGAGCTAGGGCTATTTTCATAAGATTATACAAACAATAGTGCTTTATCTTTTAATGGTGCAAATGCAACTGGATCGAATCGATATAAAGTAGCTGGCCGACCACTGCCACGAGATGATTTTGAGTCTGTTTCTTCAAGAAATCTGAGCTTGATTAAACGATTGCGGAAATTAGAATAATCAGAAAATGTTTCGCCCAAAACTGTGCTATACAGTTGATAAATATCACTGAGTGTAAATAGCTCAGGCAGAATATCAAAAGCGATCGGACTGTACTCTAGTTTATTCCTAAGTCTTTGGTATCCATACTCAATAATTTGTTGATGATCGAAGGCAAGATCGGGAAGTTTATCAATTGGATACCAAGCAATTCCACCCACCCCAGTAGCAATTAACTCAGCAGCTTCATACCTAACTAAAGCAAAATAACTGACTGATAGATATCTCACATCATAACGATCGACAGCTTCACGCGGATCGCGACCTGGGCCACCGAAGGTGTATAATTGTTCTAAATATAAATTATCTACCTGAATCTTTTCAGCTAAGATTCGATCGGCTGCGGCTTCTAATGTTTCACCATTTCTAACTAGAGTACCTGGTAAACACCAACGTCCTAAATAGGGTTCATCATGACGCATCACCAATAAGATCAGCAATCGATTCTGGTGAGTATCGATCGAAAAGATAACATTATCGACACCTACTTTAAAGTCGGCAAGTAGCTGTTTTGTTGAGTTGCGTTCCATCACGGGCGTTATAAACTATGAGTTGGGATCTGATATAAATTGTGCTGCTGAGTATATAAAGCTACTCTGGGAGTTAAACCTTCGATCGAGTGATTATTCCGAATCACTGTTGAAGAAATCGGTGGAGTTGCTAATGGGGCAATCTCAAGTTTTGCACCGAGATCTGTGAGAATATCTAAGTCACTCAGTTCGATCTGATTACCGATTCGAGGCACAATTAAGAGCTTAACTTGAGTTAATAGTTCACTAGCTCCATACCAGCGCGGTAACTGAGTCACTAAATCTGCACCAATCGTGAGAATGAACTCGCTATCACTCCAAATTTGACGAGCTGTAATCAGAGTTTCTAGAGTTCGCTGACTACTTAAACTTCGATAAACTTGGGCATGTTTACTAACTGGTGGTTTAATTTCCTCGATCAATAACTCTAGCATTTGCGATCGCTGTTCCAGTGATGCACCATGCACTTTAAATGGATTGTTTGCCGCCCAAACTGCCACACAATCAAATTGTGATGCCAGCCAGCTGATGATTTCCTGGTGAGCAATAGTTGGCGGATCTGCGCTAGTTCCAAAGAGGGCAATTTTCATTCTAGGCTTTAGGTTTTAGGTATTAGGCTTTAGGTGTAGGTTGGGTTGAAGAATGAAACCCAACATTTCTAGGGTAGGCAATGTCTTGTTTCGCTAAACCGTCGGGAAACCCGACGAGCGCGAACCGCTGCCCACCAGTCACAACTCAATTTTTTCTTTTAACTTCTGAGTTAATTCTGCTAACGAATCAGAAATATTAACAGGCGTAAATTTATCATAGTTAATATCTCGAATATCCTCAGTTAAGCTAGCGACACTTGCATCAGTTCGCTGTCTAATCGTAGCTAAATTATCATCAGATTGAAGTCGATCGCCTTGACTCATCACCAACTTTAGTAATCCAGTCCCCTCACTCGCTAAACCCAAAGTATCACCAGCAAATTGTCCAGCTTTAAATTAACGAAAGACTTGCTTTTTACCAGGATAGGTCATTTTACCGGAAGATTGTTTCATCGTCGGAATACCATCGATTTCTACCAATTTATACACCCCATTTACCGGACTACCCGTGACTAGTTTCGTCCCCAAACCATAACCATTAATTGGCGCATTTGTCGATCGCAATTTAGCAATCTCCCATTCATCCAAATCCCCACTGGCAAAAATATCAACATTTGGTAAGATTGCTTTTATCTGTTGGGATAAAGTAGCTAAATCACCGGAATCTAGCCTAATCCCTGCTAGTTCAATCTCTCCTGCGGCTATCTGTTTAGCTAGCGCCGTCGCTGCCGCAATCGGATCGTAGGTATCGATTAGTAATGGTGCGCCAGGAAAATAACGATGAAAAGCCTTGAATGCCGCTTGCTCACTGCCTTCGATCGCACCGATTGCCATCACTAGTGCGTGTGCCATCGTCCCGCTGGGTTGATAGCCAAGTTTCAGCGCAGCGAGAACATTGGAGGTAGTATCTAGTCCTCCGGCAATTGCCGCCCGTGCCGCCCAGATTGAAGCCTGTGGGCTAAAAGCCCGCCGCGTACCAAATTCTAGTAATGTTGCATCGGCACCAGCGACATCGCGCAATCTCGCGGCTCTAGTCGCGACTTGGGTTTTGTAATTAATGGTTTTGAGTAGATAAGTCTCGAAAAGCTTGGCTTGCCAAAGTGGAGCTTCAATCCTGAGAATTGGTTCGTTGGCAAAGATTGCCGTTCCTTCTGGTACTGCCCAGACATCACCCGTGAATTTGGCGCTAGTAAGGAGTTCCCAAAATCTGTCAGGCGCGTTTTTAAAAATACCTGTCGCTTGAAGTGCCTCGATTTGAGTGGAGCTAAACTG
>JANNDQ010000751.1:0-1909 GCA_031387965.1 Chamaesiphon sp. OTE_75_metabat_567 | reverse complement strand
GCTGTCGGTAAATCTGAGACAATCTGCGCCGATGTGAGCAGATCGATCGCATGTACTGCCATCCGCGTGGCTTCTTCGCCATTAACATCACATTGGGGATTGACAATTACCAGTTGTGTCAATCCCATATTTTTCATCACCCGGGCGATGGAGCCAATATTTAAGGCACCCGCTGGTTCTACTAGTACAATACGAATACGATCGAGAGAACTATTCACTATCTATTTACGAAGAATGCCAAAACATCGATCAAAGTCCAATCTTCCCACAAAAGTCTGTACTGTTTGTCAGCTTTCTTTCACTTGGCGAAAAAAGTGGGAAGATTGTTGGGATGAGGTTAAGTATTGTTCTGACAGGTGTCGGAATAGGAAGTCAACGGTGAAGGAATAGTTGGATATCTATTGAGATCGAAATCCCCTCTTACCCCCCAACCCCTCCTTATAGAAACCATTTGAAATCTTCTTGTGAGGGAGGGCAGATTTTGCTGGAAAATGATGGTGCCACGGGACAATTGTTAGCATGAAGCGGCGTTTTTATTATGGGGTTCCCCCAGAATAAAAAAACGACAAGACACCAGCCCCTACGGCTGGCTTGCAAAATGATGAGTCTGTAGGGGTAGGTTCATGCTAGCAATTGTCGATGTTACTGTTCGATTTTAAACAAAACCTACCCTCCTTCACTAGGAGCTAAAAAGATCTCAAATGGGTTCTATAAAGGGGAGTGCTGGGGTGGGGTAAAGATCTACGCACCAACTCAATTAACCAGTATTTCGCATTCCAGCCGCAATGCCATTGATGGTTAGCAGTGCCCCATCAAGGAGTTCCTTCTTGCTGTAGCGAGAATAGATCATCCCTGCGCCGCCATGTTGACGGAGCCGCTTGAGCAGCGAGACTTGGAGAAATCCCAGCGGGACAATACTCCCATTCCGCAGTTGGATCGATCTCTGGAGTTCGGGATTATCATCGAGAAACTTCTCATGTCCAGAAATCCGTAGCACCATGTCCCGCACGAGCTGATACTCTTGGGTGATGCGATCGAATAACACCTCAAATTCTGCTCGATTATCTGGGTGGGACAGTTCTTCCATATAGTGGCGGGCAATCTGGAGATCGACTTTGGAGATCGTCATTTCTACTTTAGAAATCGCCATCCTAAAAAATGGCCACTTGCGGTAGAAGCCTTGGAGCAGATCGAAGTTTTGTTCAGGATCTTCAGCGACAAATTCCTGAAGTGCGGCACCAACACCGTACCAGGATGGCAACAGGAAGCGGCTTTGCGTCCAGCTAAATACCCACGGAATCGCCCTCAGACTGGCGAGATCGCGTTTACCACCGCGACGCGCTGGGCGGGAACTGATTTGAAGGTGGCTGATTTCGTCGATCGGCGTGACTTGATGGAAGAAGTTCACGAGGTCGGGACAATCGTATACTAGAGCACGATAGTGGGTACGCGATCGATCTGCCAGATCTTCCATCACCTCATTCCAGGGTTCGATATCATCGATGCCACCAGACATCAGGCTAGTTTTAATTACAGCACTGGCTACTTGTTCGAGGTTATAGAGGGCGAGTTCGGGGAGAGAGTATTTAGACGCAAGCACTTCGCCCTGCTCGGTAATCTTGATCCGCCCATTAATACTGTGCCCTGGTTGGGCTAAAATTGCCTCGTGCGATGGCCCACCACCTCTACCGACGCTGCCCCCGCGTCCGTGGAAAATCCGCAGCTTCACGGCGAATTTCTCAGCGATTGATTGGAGTGCTTTTTGAGCTTTGTGGATTTCCCAGTTGCTACTGAGGAAGCCAGCATCTTTATTACTATCGGAATATCCCAGCATCACTTCCTGGAGATCGGGGACTAAGCCAGGAATGGCATTAGCTGGCGTTGGTTGATAACCGCCTGTGAGGGCGGC
>JANNDQ010000741.1:0-2787 GCA_031387965.1 Chamaesiphon sp. OTE_75_metabat_567 | reverse complement strand
TCAGAACGTCCACTGGGCGACATCCATCAACAAATTATGATGGATTTTGTAGAGTGGTGGGGTTAGCTAAATATATTAATTACGATTCAGTTGGAGGATGCCACCCAGCAGAGATCCACGCTTGTCGTACAGTGACAGCATAAGGATTATTGAGTTGTATTGCTAAAGAGGTTTAATTAATTTACGTTTGACGGCTTCGCTGAGAGCAGTGGCTTTTCGCAAAAGTCCTTCTTGATAAGTTTGCATGAGCAGCTGCAATTCCGAATGATGTCTATCGGTAAGTATACCTGCTTGCTGACGATCTAGTAATTCACTCAATCGATGATCCTCTGAAGGTTTCATTTGCAGTTCGGTGAGTATCAATACATCTGAATCTGAAAGTGATGAGATCGGTGCGAGGATGATTGCGGCTGAGCTGATGTTGGGAATGGAGCTTTGGATGGTGTCTGCCAACACGCTGGCGAGATCCCGATTTGCCAACCGCGCAAATTGATCGGCTTTCTGATAGACATCATCGGTGAGTGTGATAGTGACTTGGGTACTCATAGCTCGTGAATCTGATTCGTAACTTTATTTTAATCGATCTGGAATTGCGATTACCTCTTGGCGCAGGTGCTTGGCACAATGAATTAAACGGTGAAAATACCGAGTTCGACGAGGCGTAACATCATCGAACTCAGGTTAGTAAATCGAGTCTAATCTTGATCGTCAATTAACGACGAGAAGACATCACGATCCGCAAGACGTACCAGAATAATAACGCCACAGAAGCAAACAACTCCAGTGAAGCTGCTACATACTGATCCTTGCTGAAATTATTCATGATCTTGGATGTATCGTAGAGAATTGCTGCCATCGCAAATCCCACCATCAAAATCGAAAAGAATACACCAAGCTGAAATTTGAACAAGATGCTACAGACGATCGCGCCCAACGCTACAAAGCCGCCGATTTTGAGTGCGCCGCCGAGAAAAGTAAAATCTTTACCAGTAGTGAGGGCAACTGTGGTTAAACCAACAAACATTAAAACTGTCAAAATACCTGCGGTAGGAATCACCGTCGGATCAGACATCATACTAGCAATGTAAATCAGCGGTGCAAACAAGAGGGCTTCCGCCACCACATAGATTGCCAACCCCCCATATTGCAACGATACTGAATCCGCTCTAGCTGCCAATCCCCGCGAGAACCAACCCAACAGTGAGAATCCACCTAACACTGCCAACCAAGTAAAGCCACCAGTCATCAATCCGGCTAATTGCTCGGCAATACCTGACTGAATCAAGTAGGTTTCAATCGCGATGAACACAGCGACGGCACCAGCCAGATGTGCATAAGTCTTGCGGATAAATTCAGCCCGCGCTTGGGGCTGTTCTTGAGCGACAACGTACATAGATTAAAACCTCTAAAATTATATTTATCAGCCACGTATTGACGTGGCTTCACCTGTGACGATCACGCCGTACAATAGATACAGCGCCAGCTCACCTGAATCCGGAAAATCGTCAGTATTACAGATGCTCTGTCTAAATCGATTCTAGCTAATTTCGATCTCGTTGGTGACAACTCTCACATCATTCGTTGCGATTTCTAAACATATTCCATTCACTATCCACCATCCACTATCCACTTACTAAATGGTTCACTTAGGTTTATTATGTCCTGCTGAAACTGGGCATCTGAATACGATGCTGCCGCTGGGACAAGAAATGCAGCGACGGGGACATCGAGTTACGTTTTTTGGCGTACTTGATGCCCAGCAAAAAGTATTAGCGGCTGGCTTGGAATTTCAACCGATTGGCGAAACAGAATTTCCAGCAGGATCGACCGAGAAATTGTTTGTAGAGCTGGGTAAATTGAGTGGTTTAGCGGCATTACGTTATACTCTGGACTGGATTGAAAAATCAGCTGCAATATTTTTCAAAGATGGGCCAGTAGCTCTTCAAGATGCCAAAATCGAAGCATTGTTGGTAGATCAAATTGCGCCTGAAGGTGGGATTGTAGCGGACTTTTTAGACATTCCATTTGTGACTATTTGTAGCGCCTTACCATTCAATCAAGAGCCAACAATTCCGCCGTTATTTACAACTTGGAGCTACAGTATCGCTTGGTGGGCCGTACTGCGGAACCGGATTGTTTATCAACTCGTAAGTCCATTTGGAAAATCGATGCAAAACTTGCGATCGAACTATCGGAGATTGTGGAAGTTACCAGCTCAAACCAATTGTGATTCGACGCTGGCAATCCTAACTCAACAGCCAGCTGAATTTGAATATCCTCGGCAAAATTTGCCAAATTACTTTCATTTTACTGGCCCATATCACAATCAAACTAGTCGCAATCCTGTCGATTTTCCCTGGGATAAATTGAATGGTAAACCGCTGATTTATGCTTCGATGGGCACCTTGCAAAATCAATTGAGCGACGTATTTGAGGCGATCGCCACCGCCTGTGTAGACTTAGATGCTCAATTAGTCATTTCCCTCGGTGGCGCTAGCTTAGAGGGCTTGCCAGCACTCCCAGGTCAGCCGATCGTTGTCAGCTATGCACCCCAATTAGCACTACTAGAAAAGGCAGCAGTGGTAATCACTCATGCAGGAATGAACACTGCCTTAGAATGTCTCACTTATGGCGTACCAATGGTGGCGATTCCAATTACTAATGATCAGCCAGGAGTCGCAGCAAGAATTGCTTGGATAGGAGCTGGAGAACTTATCCCTTTGAAAAAATTAACTGCGGCGCGACTGCAAGCAGCTCTGAAACTGGTATTAACGGAACCAAGCTATC
>JANNDQ010000673.1:0-2613 GCA_031387965.1 Chamaesiphon sp. OTE_75_metabat_567 | reverse complement strand
CCAGCGCGGTGGTGGTAGTACTGCCACAATGTGGATTAGCTCCTGCGGCGAGTAAACACCCGACGAGATCGAGATGTCCGCGATCGATCGCCATTCCTAGCGGTGAGTAGCTCAAATTCCAATCATACCGATCGAGGCTGGCACCAGCTTCGATTGCTTGTTGAGCTAAATCGAGATCGCCATCGATTACCGCTGCCATTAGTGAGGTATTTGTCGCGTTTTCCTCGTAGGCTGGAGTCAAATCCTGCTGCTCAGATTGCTTGATATCACTGTGCCCAAAAATATCTGTAGTAGTTTGGGTATCTGGATCGTAGTCAGGTTCATCGTCGTCGGTTGCAGTTGCATCCTGAAACAGGACTGGAAATACACTAGGATCGGGATAATCGAGCAAGTGTCGTTCGGATCTTATTGCTGGCTCGGTGCTACCCATCAAATCAACTAGCTGGAGATCGTCAAGATCGATCGCGTAGGTTTCACCCTCCTCCCAATCTTCATTGGCGGTGAAGACATTTTGATCAGTGATTAATAGTCGATCAACTTCCTGTTGCTGTTGAAATAGCCTTGATTGTGACACATCAACGACTGCCGGATCGATCGCTGGCAATAGCCCAAAGTCGTCCATCACATAAGTTTCATTCTCTGCCCATTCGCCCATCGGCATCGATAATTGATCTGGCTCTTGATCTGCTTCAGCGGTAAGTCGATCTAGATCGGTACTGAGATCGAAAACATATGTTTCCCCTGACTCATATTGGACTTCCTCAGCGGGACGCTGGAGAGAAGTCATCGTCAATTCTTCCTCAAAAATATCTTCCGCGTGGAGCATAGCTACACTGTCGGGGCTGGCATTTGCCGCAAAAACTGCATCGAGATCGAAAGTATAAGTCGCTTCTGGATCGGAACTAAGATCGGGCAGATTGGCGGCGCTCTGATGCAAGCCTGTATTGTGCTGTTGGGCTTGAGACACTAAAATTTTAGGCTCAATTGAGATGATTTGCTCGATTTCGGTAATGTTATTGTTGGCTGGCTGGTGAATCAGATCGATTAAATTTTCCAAGGGGATCTCTCGATCTCTCACTGGCGATTCAGGGAGTTCAGCCTCGATTTCAGTAGCGTTATTGTTAGCTGGCTGATGAATTAGATCGATTAAATTTTCCAATGGGATCTCTCGATCTCTCACTGGCGATTCAGGTGATTGAGCATTGACAAGCGGTAATACTGAGGCTTGTTGCTGAAGTGGCAAAGATCTGCCTTGGACTAAATCGTTAGTGTATCCTTTTGCTTGGGGAATCGTTGGTTCTGTCAGTACTTGCATTTGAGCGCCAGCGGCTACCAATAGATCGACGATCTCCAAATTACCGCGACGACAAGCCACCGTCAAAGGTGTTTGTCCTAGATCGTTGGGGTGATTAATCATCACACCTGAATCGATTAGTTGCTTGACTCGATCGTAATTGACTGACGAGATCGCATCAAATAAGTTTTGAGATTGGGGATCTACACTCATGATTGCCGTGTCCAAAGTTGCTGGGTAACAGGTGATGTGCCTCAAGCACAGTCCGTAATTCTATTCTGCCCAAGTTATTACCCCAAATCGCTATCGGGATGATTTTTGGCTGATATTATCTGTCTCTGCTCGAATTACGGTGTGGAGTTACAGCGCTACCCCCTAGCCCCTAGATTAGTCGATAATAAAAAGATTCCAGTCTTTCAAGCGATCGATATGTTCCGTATAATTCCTCTTAGTTTGGTACTCATTAACGTTGGCGGTTTACTCGCGCTGATTGGCTTTTTTGCATATGCGATCGACGATCCTACCTGGAATCTAATTGGCTTTTTCTATGGGATTCCCTTGCTGTTGGGCGGTTTGGCGCTCAAGTCAGCAGAACTTGAACCAGTTCCTTTTACTTCAGTTACTCCAGCCAATCTAGTCAAACTTCGCGAAGAACAAGCAACATCCACACTCAATCAAATTCGCAAGGATGTCACCCGATATCGATATGGACAAGAGGCACATTTAGACGTTGCCCTCGAAAAGCTAGGCTTGGCTCCCAGTGATGACGATCGACCAGTTTTAAAGGGTCTTCAGGAATTTGAAATTGGCGGCGCTTATGCGCTGAAATTAGAATTTTATTCGCCGTTTATGTCACTAGATGTTTGGCAAGAAAAACACGATAAGATCACTAAATTTTTTGGCCCAGGCATTCATATCGCGATCGAACCAGATGATCAAAAAGAAGAGATTAATTTAACTCTAATTGTTGATAAAGCTGCTGTCAAAGATCCGGTCAAAGATGTTGCCAAAGCTACTTCTCCAGCCTAACTACATACCATTGTAAATACTGACCTGGAACTAAATCTAGTTCACAGCTGGTATCCAGCAAGTATTGGACTCTGGCATCGATACCCGTAATTTGCTGCACATCGATCGGCAGATCGTCAGCAAATTTAGTTGCAATTTCTTTGAGCTTAGCAATAATTTCGACTGGAGTAAGTAATTCCTCTTGTCGATTTGTTTCTAACAAAACATAAGCATCATTATTAAACATTAAAGAGTCAGACATAATTTTTACCATCCACTAATTAATTTATGAATCCAATTCTCGCGCTCAA
>JANNDQ010000651.1:0-8991 GCA_031387965.1 Chamaesiphon sp. OTE_75_metabat_567 | reverse complement strand
CGTTGAGGTTTTCTGCTGATGGGTTAAAACCAAACTTTCCTTCTTCTTTCTTCGCTTGCATGTTGATGACTCCGGTAGAGTAAATGGTTGTGACTAATTGTATAGATTAAATGTAACCAGTGATTTTCAAATGCAGCAAGCGTATTAATTGTGCTCGCAGAACTTGACTATACCAATCCGAGGAAGTGCAATACGCCTTGTCCAGTTACCAATTCAGTGATCAATGCTGCAACAAAACCGATCATTGCTGCACGACCGTTGAGGTTTTCTGCCGAAGGTGTGAAACCAAAGCTTCCTTCTTCTTTCTTAGCTTGCATGTTGATAACTCCAGTAGAGTAAAGATTTGTTACTGCCTATATAAACTAATGTAACGAATAAATCTAAAAATGGCAAGTAATTGGTAATGTTCGTAAACTCTCTAGTGATTAGGTATCTGTTCTGACGGCGTGAGCTGGGTTAGATCTGTGCCCAGTCGCCATTTATCACTCACAGCACATGAACCGTTCTCAGCAGCTCGATCGATACTACCACCAAATCCAGTCGATTATCCTCGATCGCCAAAATCCGATTACGGGATTGTTTCCGGCGAGTACGGCGATTACGGCGCATGGTGACTACACCGATGCCTGGGTGCGGGACAATGTATATACGATTCTGGCTGTGTGGGGATTAGCCCTGGCATATCGCAAGGTGGATGCACCGCCTGGGCGACTGTTTGAGCTAGAGCAAAGTGTGATCAAGCTGATGCGGGGGCTGTTGTTTTGTATGTTGCGCCAATCAGCAAAGGTGGAGCAGTTTAAACAGACGCAATCACCGTTGGACGCACTGCACGCTAAGTACAATACCCAGACTGGCGATGTGGTGGTGGGGGATGATGAGTGGGGACATTTGCAATTGGATGCAACTTCTCTATTTGTGCTGATTTTGGCGCAAATGACGGCTTCGGGATTACCAGCAATTTATACGCTTGATGAGGTAAATTTTGTCCAGAATTTGGTCTACTATATTGGGCGGACTTATCGGACTCCTGATTTTGGGCTGTGGGAGCGGGGGGCAAAGATCAATCATGGCAGTGTAGAATTGAATGCTAGTTCGATCGGGATGGCAAAAGCCGCACTTGAAGCGATCAATGGTTTGGACTTATTTGGGGCAAGAGGTTCGCAAGCGTCGGTGATTCATGTCTTGCCGGATGAGATTGCCCGGGCGCGGTTAACGTTGGCTTCGCTGCTGCCGAGGGAGTCGAGTTCTAAGGAAACGGATGCGGCACTATTGAGCATTATCGGCTTTCCAGCTTTTGCGGTGACAGATCCTCGGCTGGTATCCCGTACTCGGACGAAGATTGTCGAGAAATTAGAGGGGAAATATGGCTGTAAGCGATTTTTACGCGACGGACATCAGACGGTAATCGAAGATAGTAGTCGCCTCCACTACGAGCCGGAGGAACTACTCAAGTTTGAAGGGTTAGAGTGTGAATGGCCGTTATTTTTTACCTACCTATATTTAGATGCTTTATTTAGTGGTGATGTCGTAAATATTGAGAAATATCGCAGTCTCTTAACAAGTGTGTCGATTGATCTCGATGGCACTCAGCTGCTACCTGAATTGTACTATGTTCCTCAGTCCAAAATTGCCGCTGAGCGATCGCAGCCGCATTCCCAGATCCGACTGCCAAATGAAAATTTACCCTTAGTCTGGGCGCAGAGTTTATACTTTCTGGGAGAGCTATTATTTGATAAGTTTCTCGCACCTGGAGATTTAGATCCACTGGGGCGACATTTACAAATTGGGAATAAGCGTCGTCGGACAGTCCAAATTGCGCTAATTGCCGAGGATGAAGATTTGCAGCTGCAATTATCAGAGTATGGGATTGCAACTCAAACGCCTACCCAAATTGAGCCAATTCAAGTGCGTCAATCGACAGAATTAGCCGCAGCATACATGCAGATTGGACGGAATGATAAGCTAGGTTTGACTGGACGACCGATTCGCCGCTTGCGGAGTTTAACAACTTCTAAGATATTTACAATTTGCGGCGAGACGATCGTATTTCTACCAGCATTTCTCGATCGTCAACAGTTCTACTTCACCTTTGATTACCATTTTCTGATCTCCCAAATCAAAGCGGAAATTGCCTATATCAGTGAACAGTGGACACAGCTAGGGCGACCAACTTTAACCCTATTATTAACTAAATCACTATTGCAGGAAGGACAATCTGAATTTCAGGGTCAGCAATATGCTTCACCGCTATTAGAACTAATCGCTGAATTTAAGCAAGGTAAATGTAATGGTGTGCCGATTCGGTTGGGATATTTGAATCAATTAAAGCTAACAGCTGGCACAGAACGGATTGATAATTTACATGAGTTTAAATTTGGTTCGACGACGATCGATCCAGTTACGCCACAAAGTTATTATCTAACTTATGCAGTTGATCGGAATCAGCCACTCACCAGTACACAAGAGTTTTTATTAGAAGCTGAAACTAATATTACCCTGCTATTACGTCAATTACGCGGATCGAATAATCTCTACCAGCAAATTGAACTTCTGCACACTTTAACTAAGCTCAAGGGATTAGAATTCAACACTGGATTTGGCGGTGCAGGTATCAATGTCAGCGTGGCAAGTTTACTCAATGAAGTTTATTTTAAAGCAGGTAATTTTGGCAATCGACCACATTGGGCGATCGTCCGTTCGGCTGCGGGGTTACTCGATAAAGTAGCGATTAGTCTGTCTGATGCGGTGACAGATATTCTGATCGGCGGGAAGCAATTGACTGTAGGTATGGCATACAGTGAAGCTAGTCTAATCGATGCCCCGATGTCTCACACCGAAATTATTGACAAGATTGATGAGTTCTGTCGTGAAGATATTCGCGATCGAGTATTGACTCAGGAAATTATTATCTATCTAGGACTACTAATTAAATCACAGCCAACTTTAGTTAAAGGTTTGCTGACTTTAAGAGTTGGTTATTTAATTGTGTTATTAACTAGTGAACTAGTGATGGAACTGAAAATCACTCAAGATGAAGCCTATGAAAAGCTGATGGAGCTTAGTCCCTTTGAAATTCAAACTAGACTCCATCAAGTTCTGACTGATTATCAAGGAATAGGCAATACTATTTTTCAACAAGAGTCGTTGCACTTGAACCAATCACAGCAACAAATTGAGTGGATTGTTAATGAAACTAGTATTAGTCAAAATAATCCGGCTGTGACAGCGATCGATTGGCGCTACCAACGCCAGAAAGATGGCGCAATTAATCGAGTTGATCGAGATTTTTATCCCAGTGTATGGCGACTACTGGAACATTGTAAAGGATTAACAATCGGAGATAAATTAGAGAAACGTAATCGGCTAGACAGCGAACTGATTTTAGCAGAGATGACTCCAGGCGAGAAAAATTTTGCTCTGCGAATTGAGCATTTACTCAATAAAATTGTTGCTCCAGAATATCGTCAATTAAATATTGAAGCCTTGATGGCACTAGCTGCACTGTCCGAGCGCAATCTGGATCTAAAGATTGAAGAATATATCGTTTTAGATGTCTTGATCGGACATGCTGTGCGACTTGCTTGGCTAGATGTCGAGCTGCCCAAAAATTCGATCGATAGGCTCGATTCAACTGCTTTCGATCCAGCCAATTACGAGCGGTACAAATCTTTTGCATGGAGCGCTTTTTATCAAAGTTCTCCATATACTTGTGCGACTTATCTGGTCAGATCGCTGCAATTCTTGAGCCAGTTGGCTGTATGAGCTTATTTGCGTAACCGATCTGCGGGGTTGTCAACGTCGATTTGGACATTTTGTTTGAGTTTAACTGGGGGCATATTAATTCCAGTTGAGCTATCGTTACTACCATTAACTTGTTGACTGCTGCTGCGGCGTTGAACTGCTCGTTCAGTACCACCAGTATTAACTTGGACATTAGTAGTATTTACTGTGTTACCAACACAGCCACCAGTGGAGGCTTGGCGGACATCATTAGTTCGCTCGCTAGGTTTACGCGCGCCACTAATCGATACTTGGATATTCGTGTCATTCATGACGCATTGAGCACTAGTATGAGGAACTGGTAAGGCAATAAGAGTAGATAGTGTAGCTAGACTGAGTAAGCCAACCGAGAGGGATGAGGATTTCATAATGTTTGTTGGAGAGGATCTTGAAGATTACTACACCGCCAAGATCGCTAATTCCGCAAACCTACTCCTTTCCCACTCAAGCAATAGACATCACTATCCACGAGTTTCCGGCGATCTTGCCGACTTTCTCACCTAAAATGTTGCTCTAGCATCCTTTCGTGGGAATTTTAGATCTAGGCATCTCCTTTCAATCGGATCGTCATAAATTTATAGCTCCCACTGGGAGGGGAATTGTCCCATGCGCACTTCAGATCGAGAATTAGATGCTAACCAAATCTCATTAGCTCAGCCACTATTACAGTATCCGACGATCGGCACTGAATTAAGTATCGACAGATCGATCGTCATGCCAATATTCACAGAAGCTACAGCAATGGCAATGCGTCTCACTGATGCACCTGTAGCTATTTTAATGGTGACTGGAATATCGGGTTGTCAAATTGGATCGATCTCTGGGCTAGAGCAGTTTACTCAGCTACCTGCCCATCCCGATTTACTAGTAGAATTAGCGGGGTTAGAATACTGCTACGCCCAAATCATGAGTGGTGAAGGCAGCTTTAGCGTTGCCTGCCAACAACATCCTCAATTATCCCAATCAGCGCTGTATCAAGTGCATGGCATCCAATCTTATCTCGGCGTACCGATGATCACTGCTGCCAAAGATCGTTTGGGCACGATCGCTATTTTAGACTTTAAACCTGGTCAATCGATCGAAAGAAACCTCGATTTACTCCAACTGATTAGTCGCTTAGTCGCCAGTGACATCGAACGCAAATTATTAAGTCAAGCTCAATTAGATCGATCTATTGGTAATCTAGGAGATCGATCGACAATCGGATTTGATGACCAAATTGCCGCTACTGAATATGTCGAAATAGTTGGCGCAGTTCTACCGTCAGGTAATCGCTACACTGCCCTAATCGACTCTGCACAGCCAGCTATTCAAATATTACCCACTGATGAGAATCTTCACCCAGTTGATCCTCAAGTTCAAAGCGAAATTCAGTTTAAACTACTTACGCATCTTGCCCAAGAGTTTCGCACCCCGCTTACCTCCGTGCTGGGGATGGCAAGTGTCTTGCAACAAGAGATCTATGGTTCATTGAATAGTAAGCAAAAAGATTACCTAGAAATCATCCACTATAGCGGTCAACAACTGGTCTCAATCATTGATGAGATTGCCCAATTGAGTAGATTTGATTATCACCAACAACTAACCCTCAGATCGGTAAATCTACAGCTGCTCTGTCAATTAGTAATTCAGAGTCTAGAGCCAATCGCCCAGAACAAAAGGCAACAAATTGTCTTGAATTTCGCAGATAAAAGTTCATCACTGGAACCAGGAATTTGGGTACTAGATAAAGATAAAGTGCGACAGATTCTCTACTATCTGGGATTGAGTCTAATCCATGCTAGTGATGTCGAGCAGGAAATCTCGATCCAGGTTGCCGATTTTAACGATGAATTGCAGATTCAGATACTTTCTGATGATCCAGAAGTAATCTTGCCCACCCCCGATTTCGATGGCGATCTAAAATCATTAGTCTACGCGGCTAACAATCAAACTACCGAACCGAATCTCGCTCAGGATTTGCGGATTAATCTCGGCTTATCACTCAGTCGCTGTCTAGCCACAGCACACGATGGTAAAATTGATGCGATCCTTAATGGCGGTGGTTATCAGCTGAGTTTACCGCTAATTCTGGTTGATTGATAAGTAAAGAGAACATGCAAGAACGTCCGAATCTGTGCCAGATCGAATCGCGTTGGCGGTAGCGGAGCGTTTGCCCTGCAATAGCCTAACGGAAGTAGCATTTATTCCAGTCACATATTCGCCTGTACGGATTCGATTACTTGTAAAATAAACTTAAACTTATATCCTCAGCAAAGCTATGACTTTCAGTGATTTAGTCGAAGCTGTCAAAGATCTCTCGATCGATGAAAAAGAGGAGCTTCAAATGTTGTTGAAGCAATATCTTCGGGAAGAACGCCGTGAAGAGATCTATGAAAATTTTAAGTTAGCACGGAAAGAGGCGCAACAGGGAAAGCTAAAATATTCTGCCGATATCAATGAACTCAAGAGATCGATTCTATCAGTTTATTAATTCTTTTCAGCGTCTTTTATCTTGTCCTTGCCAATAAATATAATCATCCCAAGCTTCATCCGTCCAAGCTAGTTTTCTAGTCATGTAGCAAGTCTCGCTCTACTGCTTTCCCTGCTCTAAACTGGGCGATCGATCTTTCTAAGTGAGCAGCATTTGCTGGAGATTTCAATAAATGAACTGTCTCCATCAGGCTATTAAAAGACTCTAAAGACATTACTACTACGTCATCAGCATCACGGCGAGTCACGATCGTATAGTCAGCATCTTCGACGACTCGATCGAGTACTGTTTTGAGGCTACTTCTTGCTTCACTGAAGGATACAACTTTCATCTCGTCTATACCTGTACGGTTACTAGTACAAGTATAGCATTTGGAAGAGATCGATCGAATCCCCACCCACATATTCGCCTGTATGGGTTCGTAGGAGGGGTTTATGCGTTTATAATTTAGAATATAATCGATTCTTTAAGGATAAAAAATGTTGAATGAAGCAACTATCGAAAGACGTTTAATAACTCTCGAACAGACAGTTGGCGATCTGCAACGAAAGATTGACAGTAAGCCTGTCGCTGAAAGCTGGTTGCAAAAACTTACTGGCTCAATCTCTGATGAGGCAGTTTTTCTTGAGGCTTTGGAGTATGGGAAAACTTTCCGTCAATCGGATCGACCTATTGATGAAAGTGCTGAGTAATCGTGAGATATCTGCTTGATACAGACGACATCAGTTTTCTACAACGCAGATCAAGTGTTGAGTTTACTCGATTGATGAGCCGAATTGATCGATACTCCTCTGAAAACTTTGCGTTGTCTGCTGTTAGTTTTCACGAGCAGACACTTGGTGCCCATAATTTTATTAATCGCGCCCAAACGAATACAGATACAATTCGTGGGTACAATCTTTTAGTAGAAATTCTCCAGGGTTTTTCATCGGCTCCGGTTTTGCCATTTGATGATAAAGCGATCGCGATTTTTGATGAGTTGCGATCTCAAAAAGTTCGGGTATCAACAATGGATTTGAGAATTGCCTCAATTGCTCTATCTTGTGACTTGGTATTATTGACCCGTAATGTTCGTGATTTTAGCAAAGTTTCAAAATTAGTAACAGAAGATTGGACGGTATAGATCGATCGACCATAAATACGATCGATCGAATCCCCACCCACATATTCGCCTATACGGGTTCGTAGGGGCGGGTTTATGAAATCGATTCCGCATAATTCTCAAAATCTAAATCGAACCCGCTCTCACCTACTAATCGAACACACCATCCACGAATCCAAATCGATACATGCTGGCGGGTTTGGATGGGTTCAGTTATAATAGGTCTATCTATGTATTAGTCAAGACTATATTTTTCTTTTAAAAGAAACATAGATATGAACAGACAAAGAAGTATTATTGAACTTGAGATCGATCAATACGAGAGACTATTGCAAATCAGAAAAATACTTTCATTTTTATTGTTAATTCTTACAATATCTTGGATATTTCTGACATCATTTGCAGGAGCAATACCTTTTTCAAGCGATCCAACTAGAATTATTTTAGCTGTCTTTATTGGAATAGTTGCGCCGACACTACTCGCAACTAATTTTTATGGATTGAAGGATAAGGACAACTACTTTCCATGAGAAACTTTTTCTTATTAAGAAGCTTATTGGTGATTGGAAATTCATTGTCAATAAGCATAGGATTTTTAAATTTTTTTATTGTATCTGTATCTCTTATTTTCAGTGGACTACCGAGAGAAATATCTATAGAACTTGCAACAGCAGCCAGCTTGGGAACTGGTTCTTTTATTGCATTTATTGATAGTCTAATTGGAATTTCTAGTTCAAGTACAAAGACAGTCCATAGGCAGAGAGGTATTTTTCGAGACGGCTTCCAACGGTTATCAATTGCAGTATGAACATCCAAATGGGCAATTGTATCAAGGTGATTCATTTGATTGGTTGAAATCTCTTGATAATGCCAGCGTCGATCTTGTTTTTGCAGATCCACCGTACAACATCAAAAAAGCAGATTGGGATAATTTTGATAACCAAGAACAATATATTAATTGGTCGATCGAATGGATAACCCAAGCTTCACGAGTCTTGAAGCCTACAGGATCTTTATATGTATGTGGTTTCTCGGAAATTTTGGCTGACTTAAAACACCCTGCATCGAAGTACTTTAAGCATTGTCGGTGGCTGATTTGGCACTATAAGAATAAAGCTAATTTGGGTAGTGATTGGGGACGCTCCCACGAAAGCATTATTCATCTCCGTAAATCTGACGCGACCAAACTCAATATTGACGATGTACGGACTCCTTACGGAGCGCATACACTAAAATATCCATCACATCCACAGGCAGAGACAAGTGCCTATGGTAAGGGTGTAAATAAGCAACGCGACAACTGGACACCCCATCCAAAAGGGGCAAAGCCGAAGGATGTCATCGATATCCCCACCACCTGCAATGGCATGGGAGAAAAGACTCCGCACCCTACTCAAAAGCCGGAAGAGTTGGTGCGTAAATTTGTTTTAGCATCTTCAACTGAAGGAGATTTAATCATCGATCAATTTTCTGGTTCAGGTACAACCGCAGTTGTTGTGGAGCAGCTTAATCGTAAGTGGATGGCTTGCGATCTCGACCCACAGTATAATCAGTGGGCGATCGAACGAATTGAAAATGTCCGACGGATGACGAAAGATGAATGGATCGCACACGATCGTAAAACAGCAGAAAGAAG
>JANNDQ010000479.1:0-3520 GCA_031387965.1 Chamaesiphon sp. OTE_75_metabat_567 | reverse complement strand
GAAGGCGACGCGATTACCAATTCCTTTGAAGTCAAACTCAAAGGACCCATTACGGCTCCAGTGACGATTACTGTTACTCCCAACCCTCAAGTCTTGATCGGGAATAGCACAGATCCCGTGACTGGCGCGATTATCACGCCGACTGCCAGTACACCCATCACGCTCACATTCACCCCCAGCAACTCCGGTACAGCTCAAAGCATCTTCGTTCAAGCGATCGATGACACCGTAGCTCAAGGCACCCGCACTGTGCCGATTACGCTCACTACCAGCAGCGCAGATACCCGCTTCGATAAGCTGGTAATTACCCCCGAACAGGTGGTGATTAACGATAATGAACCTGTTGCTCCACCGACAAATACTGCCAAAATCCAAGGTAGCGTCTGGAACGATTTTAATGGCAACAGCAGCCGCGAGTTGCTTGAACCAGGACTAGCTAGCTGGCAGGTGTACCTAGATCTCAACGGCAATGGACAACTCGACGCGACGGACACCAGTGCCCTCACTGCCAGCGATGGTACCTATGAATTTACCGGACTCAATGCGGGTACATACACCGTCAATGAAGTACTCAAACCTAATTGGAAGCAGACATTCCCCCTCGTTAGTCCGCTTTCGACCACCGCTGCTGATATTCCTCTATTTACGCCAAACATTGCGATCGAGGGCGTAGCCAGCACTACTGGGACGACCAACCCCGCCCAACTGGTGCAGATCGATAAACTCGCTCAAGATGCGCGGTTTGCTAAGATTAAGGGACAGGGATTAACTACAGTCGTCATCGATACAGGGATTGATGTCAATCATCCGCTGTTTGGTGCAGATAAAAATGGTGATGGAATTGCCGATCGCATTGTCTATCAGTATGACTTTGCCGACAATGACACCGATGCCAGCGACAAGACTGGGCATGGTTCCCATGTATCGAGTATTATCAGCAGCATCGCCCCAGAGAGCAATATTATTGCCCTCAAGGTGTTTAAAGATGACGGTACGGGTTCTTTTGCCAATCTGGAAACCGCGCTGCAATGGGTCAACAAGAATGCCAATACATATAATGTCGGAGCTGTCAATATCTCCTTGGGCGATGGCGGCAACTGGAATACAGCCGAATCTCGCTATGGTTTGGGGGATGAATTAGCTGCTCTAGCCAGCCAGAATATTATTACCTCAGCCGCGACAGGCAACAGTTTCTGGCAAGACTCTAGTATTCAGGGGAACGCTTATCCGGCTGCCGATCCTAACGTCATTGGCGTAGGTGCAGTGTGGGCGACTAGCGCGACTACACCCCAAAAATTTGTCGGCGGAGCGATCGATTATACGGCAGCACCCGATCGTCTTGCCAGTTTCTCCCAGCGGAGTGGAACGCTCGATGATGTCTTCGCGCCTGGGATTTTCATCAATGGTGCAAATGCCACTGGTGGAACAAACCTCCTCGGTGGTACCAGCCAATCCACCGCTTTTGTGAGCGGTATTGCCACCCTCTCCCAACAAATCGCCCAAGAAAAACTCGGACGGAAGCTAACTCTCCCCGAATTTCAATTGCTGTTAGCCACAACCAGTACTCAGATTAAGGATGGGGATGACGAAAGCACCAACGTCAATGCTACCAATCTCACATTCCCCCGCATTAATGCCCTCGCACTAGCTGAAGGCATCCTCAAATTAAGTCCTGCTGCCCCAGCCGCAGCTCCTACTCCAGCCACTGACAATAATAATCCCACCCCTCCCGCAAATCCCACTCCAGCCATTGACAATAATAATCTCACTCCTCCCCCACTCAAAACCTATGCTAATGGCCAGAAGATTTCGATCGCCACAGGTCAAACAGTCACTGGGGTAAACTTTGGGAATCAAATCATTCCCGCTAAACCGAACGACTTCTACGGCAATGGCACATCCGACATCTTCTGGCGGCATGACTACGGTGGTATCTGCCTGTGGCAAATGGATGGCGCAACCACCACGACACGGAGCTTAACTTCGACCCCAATTCTGGATAGTAGCTGGACAGTAGGTGGGACTAGTGATTTCAATGGTGATGGTAAATCTGATATCCTCTGGCGCAATGCTAATGGTGCCGTCGCTGTTTGGACGATGGATGGCTCTACAATCGTCTCTAGTGACCCAACATCTACCCCAATTCTGGACAATAGCTGGAAGACTGCCGGAACTGGTGATTTCAATGGCGATGGTAAATCTGATATCCTCTGGCGCAACAGTAATACTGGTGCCGTTGTTGTTTGGACGATGGACGGTTCTACAATCCTCTCAAGCGATCGAACATCGACTCCAATTCTAGCCAATAGCTGGAAAACTGCCGGAGTCGGTGATTTCAATGGCGATGGTAAATCTGATATTCTCTGGCGCAATGACGATGGTGCCGTTGTCCTGTGGCAGATGAATGGTGCCTCGATCCTCTCAGCGGATCTCACTTCTACTCCATCGCTCGATAGTAGCTGGAAAGCTGCCGGAATCGGTGATTTCAACGGCGACAGCAAATCTGATATTCTCTGGCGCAACACTAATGGTGCGATCGATATCTGGCAGATGAATGGCAAGAATGTAGTTGATAGTAGCTTAACTTCTATTCCAACTCTCGATGCTAGTTGGACATTCAATGGGATTGGTGATTTTAATGGTGACAGCAAATCCGACATCCTCTGGCGTAAGGACACCGTATCCATGTTTGTCTGGCAAATGGATGGAGCGACTGTAGTATCCAGCAGCCCAACTACTGTGCCGGCTGATAGCACTGGTTGGAAAGTTGCTGGCATCGCCTAGATAATCGAAAAGGAGCTGGCTTTCCGCAGTGGCGATCGAATTAAACACGGTCGATCGTCATAGTCCACCTTGGAAAGCGACCATGTATATACTGGAAGCTCAATCGAATAATTCGACATCAACAAAAGCAGTCGCTTCATGAAGATCCCAGCATTTACCCCTAAAGTCTAAAACCTAAAGCCTGACTTTCGGTAAATAAATATTAAGAGTTACTTTTAGGTGACATTTAGGGCTTGCGATCGAGCCTATCTAGAAGCTAGCCTTGGTGTAGCTATTTAGATTAACAGTAAGTAAATCGATCGATTTGACCTCCGTAGTTGAAATTGCTTAGTTCTCGACTTTCAGGCTGCGACATTGCATCGATCGTTTCGATTGTTTATCCGCAAACAACTAGTAATAAAACTATGTACTCCAACCAAAGTCTGACTCACCGCAACGATTCTCAGCAAAAGACTGTACTAGCAACTACTCAAGTTGTATTTATCAATCGACAGTTACCCGATTATGCAGTAGCGATCGATAACACTATTACTTCCGCTTGATTGCCTTCTAACTCGCTTTTTACCGGAAATGCCCACTGCCACGTTACTTTAGGCTTCAGAAGCTTCAACACAATCTAACAATCTAACATTAGGCAAAGATCGTGATTACTTCCAATCCTTTGATTATTTCGGCACTCATCACTGCCAAGACCAAGCTTCAGCAATTTTCGCAGAGTGCGGAGTTTATGAGCCAG
>JANNDQ010000465.1:0-11593 GCA_031387965.1 Chamaesiphon sp. OTE_75_metabat_567 | reverse complement strand
ACCTTCCCTTAGAAAGGGGAGGTGTATACACAAGTCGGCTAGACTTCATTTCAAGATCTGAATCCCCCTTAAAAAGGGGGACTTTGAATTCTAGAATTCGATCTTAGCAAGCTGCTTGGTGCGCTACACTGTCGGGGAACCCGAACAGTACGCGCATCCGCTTTTTAAGGGGGTTTGGGGGATTCAGATCTACGCACCAACTCAAACGGACTTGTGTATACACGGTAGCTTTTTAAGGGGGATTTAGGGGGATTCAGATCTCGAAATGAAGTCTAGCCGACTTGTGTATACACCTCCCCTTTCTAAGGGAAGGTTGGGTGGGGTAAAGATCTACGCTTAAAAAATTAGGATTGAACAATTGCCGCTTTTTCTATAAAAAATAAGTAAACTTTATAACTAATGCCAAATCCCAATTCTTGGACGACTAAATTAACGCTGTTGCTCGCCAGTAGCCTAACAGTCATGTCCGGTGCAACCGTCGCGCCATCGCTCCCAGCGATGAAACAACAGTTTGAAAGTGCGATTGACGATCCAGATCTGCGGACAACTTTAGTTAAATTAGTAATTACATTACCCGCTTTATTTATTGTAATTGGTTCGCCGATCGCAGGCATTATAGTCGATCGATTCGGTCGCAAACCACTACTTCTAATCACAGCCATACTCTACGGTTTTGCTGGCAGTTCGGGACTTTTTCTCGAAAGTTTACCCTCAATTCTGGTCGGACGCGCCTTCCTCGGTTTTGCCGTTGCTGGGGTGATGGTGAGTGCGACAACTCTCATCGCCGATTATTATAGCGGCCCAGCTAGAGCGGCATTTATGGGGCTACAGGCAGGATTTATGGGTTTGGGTGGCGTGGTATTTCTAACCCTCGGCGGCGCATTAGCTCAACAAAATTGGCATTATCCGTTTGGGATTTACCTGTTTGCATGGCCGATCGCATTATTAGTTTTCGCGTTTATTAGGGAACCCGACAGCAGCAATTTTCGCCAGCCAAATCTAGAATCTGAAACCGATTTAACCAGTCAATCTACACCCGTTGGCGTAATGGTAATTGTCTACGGATTTACCACCCTCAGTCAAATTGCTTTTTATCTCATCCCCGTTCAATTACCCTTTTATCTCGATGGTTTAGTCAAGGCTAATCCTTCTCAAAGTGGCATGGCGATCGCACTTTGCACGCTATTTTCAGCAATTGCTTCTGTTACTTATGGCAAGCTCAAACAACGGATGGAATTCGTTACTTTTCTGCCAATGATATTCGGTTTGATGGGAATTGGCTATTTATTAATTGGTCAGTCTTCCAACTGGTTGCAAGTTCTAACTGGACTGGCAATTTCAGGGATGGGATTGGGAATTTTGATGCCGAACATGTCAGTGTGGCTCAGTTCTGCCGTTCCCGATGCGCTGCGGGGGAGAGCTTTGGGCGGTCTTTCGACAGCAATGTTTTTGGGGCAGTTTTTATCACCAATTGTCACCCAGCCATTGACCAAATCTAAGGGCTTAGGCGGCACCTATGCGCTTGTTGGTGGTGGTCTAGTCATCGTTGCTTTAGGATTTGCTATTTTCAAGTCCCAAGTGCGTAATTTAACCCGTTCTCGTGCAATCTAAATTGCAGGAAAATTCAGGTTAACCAAATGGATCAATTCAGGTAGAATTAGGCGCTCCATTCCTAGCTGTACGGCACCGCGAGAGCCAGGGAGTGAGAACACTAGCAGCTGTTGGTACGTCCCAGCAATGGCACGGGAGGAAATCGCCCGTGACCCGATCTCTTGATAGCTGAGCATCCGAAATATCTCACCAAAACCAGGTAGGGTTTTGGTGAGATAGCTAGAAATCGCTTCATAAGTAGTATCGCGAGCCGATATACCCGTGCCACCATTGAAAACGATCGCCTGGATTGGCGGTAGGCTGACGATTGCCAGATCCAGTTGAGCGCGAATCTGCGCTGGCTCGTCTAGGACAATCGAATATGTACCAATTTTGTGTCCCGCAGATACCAGCAATTGTTTGATTAGCTCACCGCTGGTATCTGTCGCAGGTGTCCGCGTATCACTAACAGTCACTACGGCACAATTGACCGCAATTTGTAATCGATCTGGATGAGGCGCAGAAGATTTTTCGAGCATTAGCTATCTGGGTTGGCTTTTTGGAGTCCTAATCCATTTGCTTCCGAATAACGTTCCATGAATCGCATGAACCGATCCCACTCGGCGCTACCATTCATGATATAAAATACTTCTAAGGCTGCTGGTTTACCGTTGACAAATTTGGCTTTGACTTCGCGAGTGATGATCTCGCCTTCTTCGTCGAGCATATACATACCAGTCACTTCTTCATTGACTTCATTACCCAAAATTTCGGGATGATCGAAGTAAAATGAAGCTGTGCTCTGATCGCCAGATTTCGATCGAGTGAGTTTTACCTCAGGAAGTACTGGTTCGGTGATGCCTCTGGAGAACTGGATTTCTGCCATACAAAAATTGGTTAATGTTATCTAAACATATTAATCGATCGAGAGTTCCGAAATTGACTAAATTAAATCCCTATGACTGGATTGATCGATCTCTCACGACGATCTCACGGGCAAATTGGTATCGATCGACTCAAGTAATTACCAGCTTACCAAGCGATCGGGTAGTTATTGATGGGCAGGAATTAATTAACTTTGGCAGTAATGATTATCTCGGCTTAGCTGGTGATGAGCGGGTAATTCGGGCAGCGATAGCGGCGACACAGCAATTCGGGACGGGAGCGACAGGTTCACGGCTAACGAGTGGGCATAAACAATTACATCAAGATCTAGAACTAGCGATCGCCTCTTTAAAGGGCACTGAAGCTGCTTTAGTGTTTAGTTCCGGCTACTTAGCTAATTTGGGCACAATCGCGGCTCTAGTGAGCAAGCAAGACCTGATCCTGAGCGATCGACTCAATCATTCTAGTCTGAAAAATGGTGCAATTCTCAGTGGTGCGACGGTGATTGAATACCAGCACTGTGATGTTCAAGATTTGCGGCAACGTTTACAGTCAGTCAGAGCGAATTATCGTCGCTGTTTAATTGTTACCGACACGGTATTTAGTATGGATGGAGATATCTGTCCACTGCCAGCAATACTGGAGCTATCGATCGAGTACCAATCGATGTTATTAGTCGATGAAGCCCATGCTACGGGTATCTTTGGATCGACAGGGGCGGGAGTTGTCGAGCATTACGATCTGGTGGGACAACCGTTAATTGAAGTCGGCACCTTGAGCAAAGCAATTGGGAGTTTGGGTGGCTATGTGGCGGGTAGTAATAGTCTAGTCGAACTGCTGAAAAATCGATGTGCCAGTTGGATTTATACTACTGGACTTTCTCCGGCAGACACGGCGGCTGGACTGAGATCGATCGAGATTATGATCGCTACACCTCAGCTCCGTCAGCAACTCTGGCAAAATATCGCAGATCTTAAACAATTATTTATTCAGCAGCTACCACAACTCAAATTAATTCCCTCCTCATCAGCAATTATCTGCATCGAGCTAGCAGATCCTGCAACAGCAATCGAGATCGGTAGTAAACTCAAACAAGCCGGAATTTTTGCTCCAGCCATCCGTCCACCAACTGTGCCTACTAGTAGAATTAGACTCTCACTGATGGCAAGCCATCAATTTTCACAATTACAGCAATTAGTTGATGCAATCGGACTCATATTCGTTGGCGTAACCTCTTCTAAGGAACTCAGATGAGATTGGATCAGAGCAAGGATCTGTAGGTTGGGTTGAGAGAAGCGTTGGCGGAGCCTCTCCCCGAGGAGAAAACCCAACACACTCAACCAAAGTTTCTTTCATCCATTAAGCGACATTTATGTCGGCTCAGTTGCTCCTAAGGAGAATCGAACCGAATTAAGCTAAAATATCGATCGATGCAATACTCTTGCTAGTACTTTCCCCTAACCTTTACCTTCCCTGCAAGTTTTGGCAAAACCAAACACCCGCTTCGATTTTGAACAGGCAACTCAAGTCACTAAACAGTTAGTACACCAGATGCCGAAATGGTTGCGATTGCCTTTTATCCGCAGTTGGGTATTCTGGGCAATTATCACCCTCGGTATTTCCGGTGGGCTAGTTTATCTAGCACTAGGCTTGTTACTAAATCCGAAAGCAGTTCCTAATTGTCCCGAAATATTTGTACCGATGTCCTCGGCATCGCTTCGAGTTTATTGTGGGCAATTAGCAGCTAGTAAACAGACTTTACCAGACTTAGTTACCGCCCTAAATCTAGTCAAAGACATCGCCCCAAATGATCCAACTCGCAATTACGTCGAGAGTAATGTTCAACGCTGGTCGCTATCTATCTTACGACTAGCTGAGGTTACTTATCAAAATGGCAACTATGATGAAGCGGTGAGTGCAGCCAGACGAGTTCCACCAGATGTACCTGCCTACAAAATCGTCGCCAAGCGGCTCGGACAATGGGAAGAAACGTGGAATAAAGGGTTAGCACTCGATCTAGAGACTAGGGAATTGCTCAACAGTTCCAAGTGGGTAAATGCTTATGCCGTAGCTGTCAAATTAACTCGGCTCAATAATAACTACTGGGCAAAGACAAAATATCAAGAATTAGCCGACTTGGTTCAAATTGCTAAAGCTGACAGTGCCAAATTAGATGAAGCGCGGCAGCTAGTCAAAAGTACTGACATCAAAACTCTGCTCAAAGCAATAGAGATGGCTGGGAAGATCGATCCGAAAAGTTTTGCCCATGCTGAAGCCCAAGAAATGATCCAAACAGCAGGGAAACAGATGCTCAAACTAGCGCAAGCTAGACTTGATAATAATGACTGGAAAGGCGCGCTCGAAATTGCCAACAAAACACCCGAATCGCCAGCAATTAAAACGGAGCTTCTGGATCTGATGAGCTTAGCGCAAGCTCAGTCACATGCTGTTAATGGCACTATTGCAGAATTAGAAACAGGGATCTCGCTGATTCAAGGAATCCAGTCAGGTAGCCCCATGTATGCTAAAGCCCAGAAACTTACCAGCAGTTGGCAGCTGGAAATTCAGGATCTCGCTTCGCTCCAGCAAGCTCGGAGTATTGCCGCCACTGGTAGTGTCACCGATCTCCAAACTGCAATTACCCAGGCACAAAGTATTCCAAAAGTCAATCCGCGTGGCAAAGAAGCCGCTCAAGTCGTCTCTGAATGGCGGAAGCAGATTGAAACAGTTGAAGATACCCCCTACGTTCAGGCTGCGGATAGCTTCGCCGCTAGCAATACTGTCGAAGGAGTCCAAAATGCGATCGTTCAACTCAGTCAAATTCGCCCCGGACGCGCTCTCTACGCCTCATCCCAACTCAAAATCAAACAGTGGACAGCAGATATCCAGCGATCTGAAGATGGACCGATTCTCGAACAAGCTGAAAGTCTCGCCAATAGTGGCGATCTCAGAGCTGCTGTAAGTATGGCACAAAGAATTGCTTCCGGTAGGGCGATGTCCGCTCAAAGCCAAGCACGCATTCGTGATTGGCAGAGCCAGCTTCAAGCTTCTGCCAATCTAGCCGCTGCTCAGAAGCTAGCAGCTACTGGGACACCAGAATCACTGCTCGGCGCGATTCAAGCTGCTGCTAGGGTACCCAAAAGCTCGCCGCTTCGTTCTCAAGCTCAATCAGCGATCGATAATTGGAGCAGTCAACTGCTAGAAGTAGCTCAAAGCGTTGCCACCAGCGATCTTCGTCGCGCGATTGCGATCGCCAAAGTGATCCCCACTGGCACTTCTACTTACAGTTCTGCCCAAAATGCGATCCAACAATGGGAGCAACAGCTCAATCCGACAGTGATTCCGACTGTACCGCAATCGGATGACAATACTAATGGCTTAATTAACTAAACCAGTACAACTTAAATTGGCTATCCACCGAAAGGAGAAACTCAGGTTACTTGCTGCGGGTTAATTCGATCGTAATCTTACCCCCAAAATCGGGAATTGGTGCCGCAGGTTTATGTAATTTCAACTCAACTTGTTGAACTCGATCGAACGCCAGTACAGTAGTAATAATCGTCTCAGCTAGCTTCTCAACTAGATCGAATTTAGCAGTTGCAATAATCTCTTTGACTGCTGCGATCGTACTCCGATAATCGAGTGTATCCTCAATGCGATCGCTTTGACCAGCAATCGCTAAATCTAGCCCAATCCGCAGATCTACTTCAAACCATTGTCCCAAAAATCTTTCTTCAGCTAGATATCCGGTATAACCATAACAACGGATTCCTGTTAATTGAATCACATCCATAGTTTACCCTTGCAATTAATTAATTCCTGGCCAGTTATTTTGATGCATTTCATTCCAAACTTCATCGATTAACATCCCCGAATTTTCTGGCTGATCAAAATCCTGAAGATTTCCGAAACCGTCGGCACCGTCAAGTCCATTGGCTTCAAAACTGAGTAGATCGTGTTCGGAAAAATCTAGTCCGATATCGTTGAGATCAAGCACCATCCCGCCATTGGGAATCATCCGCCCCCGATCCTTATTAGCCGAATCAAAGTCAAAAGATATTTCATCCAAACCACCACTATTGGGCGCAGTCGGATCGGTATGCCCGTCCTCCAGCTCTAAGACAGTATCAGTATGATGTGGGATGGTTGAATTGGTGCTGACTACTCCCAAATCGGGGGTAGCGACTGCCGTAGCTACCCCTGCACTCATTGCCACTCCTGCTACTGGAATCGCGGCAATCAGCGTTTCAGGAAGATTTTGATCAATGTTTGCGGGAGGATTAGAAGTGTTAATTGTTGCTGACACAGACTGTTGATGCGCCAGACTTTCCTCCGGCTGGATTTCCGCCGCCGCTGCCAGAGAACCAATTGACTGTTCAGCAGGTAGCTGCTTGGTAGCTGAATTAGCGCTGGTGCTAATCGACTCTTGAGCGGCTACTGGCTCATCAGGACAAAATTGTAAGGCAAACCTAATTCGACCTTTTTCCCAGCCCTTGGAGCCAAATCTCAGGGCTTCACAGTCAATGCCTTCAGCTGTCAACCAGTCTTTCTTTTCTTCATTCCATCCAGGGATGGCACTTTCGAGGAGTTTCTCGATCGTCTCGCTTAATTCACCAGCCCTAAAAGTGCGATGTCCACTCAGTACCTGGCTATCGTGCTGAACCGAAATAACTTCTCCATTGTCCAGTGACTCAAAGCGATCATTCATAATAATCTCCAATAATTTCGATCGAGCGTATGTTTGATTTGAGCTGATTACTGATGGGAATTCCCACCAGTAATATATTATAGGAACCAGCCGTAACTATGTAATCCTTTGCCAAGAATATTGACACCTAAGTAACAGATCCAGACCACAACAAAACCGACTGCGGCTAAGATTGCGGGCTTGCGTCCCTGCCATCCCTTGGTAATCCGCGAGTGCAAATATGCCGCAAATACCAACCACAAGATCAACGCCCAAGTTTCCTTGGGGTCCCAGCTCCAGTAAGAACCCCAGGCTTCATTTGCCCAGACTCCACCAGCTATAATGCCGATCGTCAGCAGCGGAAAGCCCAGTCCGATAATCCGGTAGCTGATATTATCTAACGTATCAGCTAGACTCAACCGCTGCGGTGTGAGGGCAATAGTGGTGGACATAGTAGGTAATTCTAGCACTGCTGTTGTGCCTGAATCTGTGACAAGCGCTAACGGTTCCGAAATAGCCGCAGCATTTTGAGTTGCCAGACTACTAGTGAGCCGATAGCCATTCCCCCCAAACGAACTACCGCGCAATTCGATCTCTTGTCCGCGCGTGACAAATAGGAAGGCGATCGCCAGAACAGATCCCACCAGCAGAGTAGCGTAAGATAGCATCATTACACTGACGTGCATCATCAGCCAGTTAGATTTTAGGGCAGGTACCAGCGGTGCTGAAGCCTGCATATCATCAGGTAGTCGCAGCGCCGCAAATGCGGTGATCAGCATGGCAACTGGTGCCGTGACAACCCCAACTAGCGCACTCCGACTAATCGACTCTGCAAACAAGTGCATCGTCGTGATTCCCCACGCCAGAAAAAACAGTGACTCATACAAGTTACTCAGCGGGAAATATCCCGCTTCAATCCATCTCGCTCCCAATAATGTTGCCATACACAGATTGGCAACTGCCATGCCTGTCGTCCCCAGATTGGGCAAAAATGGTAGCTTTGGAAAAGCTGCCCCGACCCAGTAGACCATCATGGTCAGAAATAAGACACCGAAGGAGAGATTGTCCAGTTGATTCTGGAGTGATACGAGGTTCATATAAGTAGAATTGGCTTTTAGCTAATAATATCGACAGATAAACTTAATCTTCCCAATTAGGAATTACCCACACTGGTGGAGCGGCAATTTTCTTCCGCCGCGCTTCCTCTGCCATTTCATGCATCTTGTCTAAGGAAGTTTCATTAATAAATTTGGAAGCTGATTGGATGTGAGCTTGACCAGCACAACGATCGGGTTGGATGCAGCCACTTGTGCAGACTTCACTACAGTTAATTGTATTAGTTTCCACGCTCTCTAAAAAATTACAAGGTACCAATATTTTAGCTGAATTTAGACTTGAGGCTATAGGCAGTTGGAGATCGCTACTACCAAATTATTAAGCTAAAAAAAGCCAGAAACCAGCATTTTAAGCTAGTTCCTGACTTTTCTGAACTGAGTTACTTAGTATTACTAAGTTAATAATTTAACGTTTATCGCGGAATCCTGACATCCAATCACGGAGCTGTTCCGACGCGACATCGCGCCCGCCTAGCCCAAATGAAATCGCCACGGCAATCGCCACAGCGCCGAGCAAGAGACCAAACGCCAAGCTGACGATCTCAGTCCCGATTCCCATCTGGATCAGTGCCATCGCCCCGACAAAGGCGATAATTGCCAATCGAGCGATTTGTCCGAGCACCTGTGATTGTTGGGTACCTGGACTAGCAACGACCTTCTGAGCGAGATTGGCGAGGTATAAACCGATCGCAAACACGATAATTCCCGACAGTACTCGTCCAGAGATGGTGAGTAAATTCTCAACTAATAGAGTTAAAGCAGGGATACCCAATACACCAGTAGCTGCCACAGCAGCGACTAACATCACGCCAATGCTAGCAACGAAACCAGCTACCTCAGAAGGAGTTTTCTTTGTGGTGCTAACAGGAACGATCGCACCGCGCGTAGTCGGCGGTACGGGTGGAACCGTAGGCACGGCTGTAGGTGCAACTGTAGTCGATTGATGAAGAGTATTGAGTCCCAACAAGCGGAAAATGTTATTGAATCCCAACCCACTGAGTAAGCTGCTAACTAAATCACCAATAAACTGGCTGACAACATAAGCAACTGCTAAAATTCCAGCCGCTGTCAGAATTTGGGGGATTGTATCCAGTACCTGCTTGAGCATTGAAGTTGCTGGCCCAGAAATTGCTGGGATTTGCAATGCGTCTAAAGCTGCTACCGCAGTCGGAATCAACACCATCAAGTAAACAATCGTACCGAGCAATCCAGACAGGGACTGACCTGGGGCGGCTCTATTTAAGCCGATTTTGGCTGCTAATCTCTCAGTTCCAGCAGCTGCGAGTAAGTTAGTTACCAACTCACGGACGATGCGCGCAACAAACCAACCAACGACACCGATCATCCCTGCCTTGAAGATATTTGGCAGTGCGCTGAGAATATCATTTAACAGGTTTTGAACTGGTGCAAGTGGGCCTTGGAGATCGAGGACTCCGAGAATTGCGGGGAGAAAGAATAAGAAGACGAACCAGTAGAGGGCGTTACCCAATGTTTCGCTGGGGAGAACTTGATTCTCACCTACTGCCATCCGCCGAGACATCGCTGGCATGATGGTGCCCGCAGTGCGCGTGACGATCGTCTTGACTGCTGTTGCCAATAACCAGGCAATTCCAGCCAATGCTGCTGCTGAAGCTAATTTAGGTACAAATGCCGTAATCTGACCCAAGACATTATTGAGCGGTTGCGCCGCAGTATCCAAATTGAGGGCACTCAGCGCATTGGAGAGGGCAAATAGAAAAATTAGCCAGAAAACTACGTCTCCGACTAATTTTTCAGTATTGAGTTTTGATGTGGATCTAATCCCAGCGCCGCCCGTTGCCATGCTGCCCAGGCGGTTATCTAAATCAGTCCGTTTGAGGAGATTTCTCACTACTGTCGAGACGACAAAGGCGATGATCCAGCCGATAAATAAGATTCCGACGGCACCGAGCAAGCTTGGTAAAAAAGCGCCGACGGTACCACTAGTTTGCTTAACGAAATTTTCCACGCCAGATGTTGAAAAATTTGTGGGAACGGTTGGTACGGCAACTTGACCGACAAGCTGACTAATTCCGGGTACCATACTGATGAGCTGCCAAGTTTCGTTCATATTTTTGTGATGTAAATTATGAATGCCAGAGCGAAATACGTGTGAGCTAAAACAAGTTTAGAAACTGCTTTCAGGATCGGCAGATTTTACAAGCTACCGTACAACGTGCCGATCCTAACAGTTGTATCTACACAGATAAATCCAAGTTAAGAAAACGTTAACTTCTAATTGATTTTGGCTGCGAAAACAATTGAACTGATTTACTGTAGCCTACTTAACAAAAATATATGTCTTTGAGTAGACCGAATCGGTCAATAATAATGATTAGAGATAGATATTTTCTACTTTCACTAATTAATTGATCTGATACACATGGGTAGCTTACCACGCTTCACCAATAATGGCATCCACTGAAATGATGATATTTTCAAAAGGCTTGAGGGTTGGGGCAAATCATGTAATTAAGATTGGTAAATTAAATTTCCGAGCTGATTTTATTGACGGAGATCAACCACTCTTAACCTCAACTGCGCTGGTTTTGTTTAAAAGACTGATACATCTCCGGTAGTCGATTCATAATTGCGGCAGTTTTGAGCCAGAGTTTGTGGGAAACGGCGGGATAACCGGAGACAACTTCACCGGGTTCAACATTGCGATGGATACCAGTTTTTGATGAAGCGATCGCGCGATCGCCGATGGTGACTTGATTGGCAACTCCAACCTGTCCAGCGAGGAGGACGCGATCGCCCACTTTTACACCGCCAGCCAGTCCGACTTGAGCCGCCAGAGCGCAATTAGCCCCGATCGTACAGCCATGCCCGACGTGAACTAAGTTATCTAGCTTAGTATCCTTGCCAATTCGCGTTTCTCCCACCGCTGGTCGATCGACACTACTATTACAGCCGATCTCCACGCTGTCCTCTAAGACCGTATAACCCGCTTGTTCCATCTTGAACCAGCCTGAAGCTGTCGGGACGAATCCAAACCCCTCTGAGCCGATCGCTGCCCCACTGTGGATGACGCAATCAGTCCCCATCCGCACTCGCTCATGAATTGTACAGTTGGCATGAAGAATTGTCCGATCGCCAATTTCCACATCAGGATAAATCACCACATTGGGATGAATAATTACCCCATTCCCAATTTTTACCCCAGACTGGATCACCACATGAGCGCCGATTGAGACATCAGCCCCCAGCTCTACACCCGCTTCGACGATCGCGCTCGGATGAATCCCGACAGGGAGCCGGAAGGGCTGATAAAATTGCTTGATCACCTGAGCAAATA
>JANNDQ010000439.1:0-6962 GCA_031387965.1 Chamaesiphon sp. OTE_75_metabat_567 | reverse complement strand
TTGGTACGTTGATCGATAGGGAATGAGAAAATCTGTTTGGTTTCACCAAATTCTACCATCCGACCGATTCGACTTTCATCGGTACTAAAAAAGGCAGTATAGTCAGAAACTCTTGCCGCCTGCTGCATGTTGTGCGTGACGATCGCGATCGTGAGATCATTGCGTAAACTGTGGATCAAGTCTTCAATTTTGATCGTCGCGATCGGATCTAGGGCCGAGCAAGGTTCATCCATTAGCAATACTTTAGGCTTCACAGCTAGAGCGCGGGCAATGCACACGCGCTGTTGCTGTCCGCCGGACAATCCCAGTGCTGACTTGTGGAGCTTATCCTTTACTTCGTTCCAGATCGCTGCACCTTGGAGTGAAGATTCGACAATATTATCGAGTTCCGATCTACCAACTTTCTCTTCGCCGATCTTCACACCGTAAGCAACGTTTTCATAGATACTCATCGGGAACGGATTTGGCTTCTGGAATACCATGCCGATCTGTCTTCTGAGTTGATTGAGGTTGACTTGAGGGTGATAAATATCTTGCCCATACAACTCAACTTGTCCTTCGGTCTTGATTTTACCTTCTAATTCACCAATCCGATTGAGCGCTTTGATAAAAGTAGATTTACCACAGCCAGATGGCCCGATAATTGCAGTTACATGATTTTGAAAAATAGTCATATTGATACTCTCCAATGCTCTGGAGGTACCATAGAAAAAGCTGAGATTGTTTACTTGAATTGCAGTTTTTAATTCTTTGTTAGGTGATTGAATTTCGTGCATGTGAGTTTATATAAATTACTAATTGTTTGAATTTGATATTTTAACTGAAGTAGCCTATTAAAAATAACTTATTAAATAGAAATTGGATGAGATGTGGATAGTGGGCAGTGTCTTGACACGCTTCGCTGCCCACCCTACCACTAATTACTTCGTTAAAGTATTTGAGCTATGTTTTTTTGTTTGTCAACAGTCTAGCGGGTAAATTAATCACCAGCACAATTCCAAGTAGGAACAAAGAAGCTGTCCAAACTAACTGATTTTTAACTGGATCGGGATCATTGTAGAGATTGAAAATCATGATTGGTAGGGAAGCTGTCGGGCTGAGTAGGTTGTCAGCCCAGTCTTGGGCAAACAAAGCCGTAAACAGTAACGGTGCAGTCTCACCAATTCCCCGCGCAACGGCTAGTAAGACTCCAGTCACCAACGCTGGTAGAGCAGTTGGCAGAATCACCCGCGAAATAGTCTGAAACTTACTACCACCTAAGCCGGATGAAGCCATTCGCAGCTGAGTGGGAACCAGTTTTAGTACCTCTTCGGTAGTCAGTGCAATAATTGGTAGCATCAAGATGGCTAGACCAATGCCACCAGCAAGGGCGCTATAACTAAAATCGAATAGTTTTTTTGTGACTAAAACGACAGCATTGTAAGTGAAAATCCCGACGACGATCGAGGGTACGCCAGTTAGAATTGTCGTGAGAAATTTGACAGTCCGATTAATTTTGCTAGTGGGTTCATATTCTGCTAAATAAATTCCAGTGGCAATCCCAATTGGAATACTCAACAGCGAGGCGATCGTAATCATTGTCAGTGTTCCGACAACTGCGTTGGCAAAACCATCTTCAACGATTGGTTTGGTGAACATTACGGCTGTCAAACCAGGCGATCCTTTCGAGAGAATGTTCCACAGAACTGAGACCAGTGGTAACATGCCGATGATCGTTAGTCCAAAAGCGATGACAGTCATCCCACGATCGAATAAATTCCGAATTGGAGATATTGGAGTAGTTAGTTGTTTCATAAGTTATGCTTTCTCACCGCGTTCTACCAGTCTTACTAGGGCGATTGCACCAATATTGACGACGAGGGTAATCGTAAATAGAATCAGCACTAGATAAGTCAGTGCGCCAATGTGAATATCTTCCTGGGCTTCGGCAAAGGTGTTAGCTAAAATAGCTGGAATCGAGTAAGCAGGGGAAAATACTGAAGGACTGATATTTTCAGAGTTACCAATTACCATCGTGACTGCCATTGTCTCGCCTAGAGCGCGCCCTAGCGCTAACATAATTCCGCCGACAATCCCTGAAAAAGCTTTGGGTAAGACTACCTTAAAGATTGTTTCCCAGCGGGTAGCTCCGAGAGCCATTGAGCCAGTTCTGAGATAACCAGGGACAACCAAGAGTACTTCCCGGCTGACAGCAGCCAATGTTGGCAGAATCATGATTCCTAACAAAATTCCCGCTGTTAGTAGTCCAGAGCCTGATGGCTCGGTGCTGAAGAAGGGAATAGTTGTGCCGAACTTGGTAAAGAGAAACTGTTGGACTGGGAGGATGAAGGGGATAAAAGTGTAGAATCCCCACAATCCAAATACAACGCTAGGAATTGCTGCTAGTAGTTCGATCGTGAAAGCAATCGACGATCTCAGCCACTTTGGCAGCAAGTCTTCACTAGTGGCGATCGCGACAGCTATACCGACCGGAATGGCGAAAATCAACGAAATTAAACCACTGCCGAGGGTGCCATAAATCAAGGGTAATGCGCCAAATTTTAAATCTGGCACATTCCATTCTCGACCGACCAAAAATCCCAGTCCAAACTCCTTAATCGCAGGTAAAGCTTGTCCGGTAATAATCCAGCCCATGAGTAACAGGATGGAGATTGAAATACCGCTAGCTCCGTACACTAGATATCGGAACCAGCGATCGGAGACATCGGTTTTAGTCGGGCGAGTGCGCCTAGCCAAAGTATTTTCAGTTGGCGTAGGCACGAATAAGTTGTGAGGAGAAGACATTATTTTGCTCTTAGTTACTTCACGCCATTTTCAACAGCATCGATCGCCCGTTGTGCAACAGCACTAGGGATAGAAGTGTAATTGAGGTCATCATTAAACTGTTGACCACTGGTGAGCATCCACTTTACCATTGTCTTAATGGCTTTGGCTTTGACGGGATCTTTTTGAACTTTAGGAATCAATAACCAAGTTAAGCCAGAAATTGGATAACCTTGGTTAGAATTGGCATCAAATGCACGGAAGTCTTCTGGAAACTGGACATCGGATAGAGCTAAGTTAGTAGCTTTCAGCGATGGCGCTATAAACTGTCCACCGCCATTTTGAACTAGAGCAGATGTGAGTCCATTTTTGAGCGCAACTTCATACTCAACATAACCAATTCCGCCAGGAGTTTGCTTAACTGAAGCAGCTACACCAGGATTTCCTTTCCCTTTGAGGAAACCAGATGGCCATTTTGGTTCTTTGCTAGCACCAACAGCGGATTGAAATTCTGGGCTAATCGCACTCAGATGATTGGTGAAAATAAATGAGGTACCACTTCCATCAGCTCGGACAACAGGTTTGATTGCAGTACTTGGTAGTTTAGCAGTTTTGTTGTCTTGAACAATTTTAGGGTCGTTCCAAGTAGTGATTTTACCTGTGAAGATTCCACTCAGAACCGCTCTGGAGAGTCTCAAACCTTTAACTCCAGGTAAGTTGTAAGTCACAGCAACCGCACCACCAGCGGTTGGTACCAAGATTACACCACCTTTAACCTTCGCCATCTCAGCATCGGTCATCGCTGAGTCACTAGCACCAAAATCTACAGTACCAGCGATCGTCTGTTTAACTCCACCACCACTACCGATCGATTGATAATTGACTTTTATATCTGGGTGAGCTTTGCGCATCTCCCGCACATATCTCTCGTACAATGGCTGGGGAAAAGTTGCTCCAGCACCACTGAGAGTAACAGTCTGCGCTAGGACAGCCAGCTGAGTACCAAAGACTGACACTACTACGGCAGTGAGAGCAGAAAGCTTAGTAAATTTATTCAGTAACATGTTTACAATTGTCTAGTTTATTCAGAACACACCTGTATTAAAAGTAGCCACCACTGTCGTGCTAATAGTTGGTGACTACTTTTGATATCAGAAGCATCTTAGCGCACTGGTACTTAACTATTCATCCTGATTAGGTTAACATCTGTTTAAGCTTCTCTTAACTATTAATTAAGTTGGGAAATACACCAGCAATACATTGATCTAACTTCTGATTGTGTCTGGATTAATCATGCTGTTGAAGTTCATTTTTTTTACAAACCACTTTCATCAGCAAGATCGCGTAAATATCCAAAGGTATTCAACTTTGCAGCTAGACCTTAAACTACTGTTAACCTAAAGATATCTACAATTGACATATCTTCAATATAATAAGCTAATACTCAATTTCGATCGCCACCAAATAGCTGCGTTAGGCGATCGAATTAAGCCTGAGTGATGAATTAGCCCCTGATCGATTTTAAGTAACGAGTTCACAACCTTTGAGTTGTGACGATATTAGGCATTAGACTGCAATAAATTTGAGGAGAAGTCAGAATGAATGATGCACAAATTCAGCAATTAATTGACAAAAAATCGGCTGTAAGTATTAGGTCATGGCGCACAATCCAGACGCTGTTGGCAGTGACGATCGGGTTAGCAGCAGCTGGATGTACGCCAAAAAGTCCTGATGTCGCCACTCCCCCAGCAGGCACTGCTGCACCTGGAGCGACTGGGGCACCCCCAGCTAGCGGGGGTGCTAGTGCATCACTAAGTGGCGCTGGTGCAACATTTCCAGCACCTCTATATCAACGCTGGTTTGCGGATTACAATAAGGCAAATCCAGGGACTCAGATCAGTTATCAGTCCGTCGGTAGTGGTGCTGGAGTAGAGCAATTTTTAGCAGGTACTGTGGATTTCGGGGCAACCGATGCACCGCTCAAAGCTGAAGAGCGGGCTAAGTTCAAGGCGAAATATAACGCCGACCCGATTCAGGTACCGATGACTGGTGGTAGTGTCGTGTTTGCCTACAATTTGGATGGAGTAAAAGATCTAAAGTTATCTCGTGCAGCTTACTGTGGAATTACCGCAGGTAAAATTACTAAATGGAGCGATCCAGCGATCGCTAAAGCTAATCCTGGAGCAAAATTTCCTGATGCGGGAATTCAATTTGTTCACCGTTCTGATGGCAGTGGGACGACTTTCCAATTTACAAATCACCTTAAAGCTGCTTGCCCAGAATGGACAGCAGGCGTGAATAAATCCGTAGCTTGGCCGAAAGGAATGACTGGTGCTAAGGGTAATGAAGGCGTATCAGCCCAGATTCAACAAACGCCTAATTCGATCGGCTACATTGAGTATTCATATGCTAAGCAAACGGCAATTTCGACGGCGGCGGTCGAAAACAAATCTGGGAAGCTGATTGCGCCCAGTCCAGAATCAGGCGCAGCGGCATTTGTCGGCGAAAAGGTTCCTGCTGATCTCGCGCTGCTGGTAGCTGATTCAGCTAATCCTCAAGCTTATCCCATTACTGGTTTAACTTGGCTATTACTATACCCGCAGCCCAAAGATGCAGCTAAGGGGAACGCATTGAAATCCACGATTGAGTGGGCACTGACAACAGGCAAGGCGACAGTTACTGAACTGGGCTATGTACCGATCGATGATGAATTAGTAACCAAGGTCAAAGCAGAACTCACCAAAGTTAAATAAACTTTTATGACGACACAACCTTCAAATCCCAGAGAAGTATCCCTCCTAGATGCATCAACTAGATTCAAGCTAGAGCGAGCAATCGACCAAAATTTTCAGCGGCTAACTCTAGCACTGGCGATTTCAGTCGGCTTGATCCTGCTGTGGATCGCCTATTCACTGCTGGTAATTGCTTTGCCAGCGATTCAGGCGTTTGGGTTAGGATTTCTGTTCGATAGTACTTGGGACCCAGTTAAGAATATCTACGGGGCATTACCTCATGTCTACGGCACGATTATGAGTTCGCTGCTAGCGCTGTCATTTGCAGTGCCGCTGGGCGTTGGGGTCGCGATTTTCTTGACCGAAAATTTCTTAGAACAAAAAATTCTCCAGCCGATCGCGTTTGTAATCGAACTATTAGCAGCGGTACCGAGTGTAGTGTATGGCTTGTGGGGACTATTTGTGTTTCTCCCCGCGATTAAACCGCTGTTGCAAGGACTGCACAGCACTTTGGGGTGGATTCCCTTTTTTGGGACAGAGCCAGGGGGGAGACAGCTATTTGGGGCATCACTGGTACTGGCAATCATGATTTTACCGACAATTATTGCCATCTCCCGCGATACGCTGACCTCTTTACCACCAAAGCTCCGTCAAGGTGCTTATGGCTTGGGGGCGACTCGCTGGGAAACTATTATGCGAGTGTTGCTACCAGCAGCACTTTCAGGAATTGTCGGTTCCGTGATGCTAGCACTGGGACGGGCACTCGGCGAAACGATGGCGCTGGCGATGTTGGTGGGCAACGCCAATCAGGTAAATATATCTTGGTTAGCACCTGCTTCAACTCTATCATCCCTAATTGCCAACCAATTTGGTGAAGCTAGCGGTCTTCAGAAGTCATCACTGTTTTATGAAGCCTTGATTCTGATGGTGTTGACCCTATTGGTGAACATCTTGGCGCAAGCCTTGATTTCCCGCTTTCAGCAAGTAGAGTAGTGAATTTAGTTAAGAGTTGAAAAAAGTTAAACACTAAAATCTCCAACCCAAAGTCGAACCCATGACTCCTATATCTTCTGAATTACCAGGTCAACCCGATCGAGATGGCAACCAGTGTGGTGTCGATCCCAGTCGCCAATTATTTGGCAAAGTGATGACTGGTCTGGTGTTTGCTTGTGTGGCGATCGCCATTATTCCCCTAGCTTCGATCTTGTATATGGTGATCGCCAATGGACTTGGCGGTCTGTCTCCAGCAATATTCACCGATCTGCCTCCCGCCGCCGGGATGTCAGGTGGTGGGCTGAAGAACGCCATTATTGGTACCTTACTCACCTGCGCGATCGGTGCTATCATAAGTATACCTTTTGGTGTTTTGACTGCTATCTACACCATCGAATTTAGTGAAGGTAACTGGATTGCTCAGTTTGTCCGCTTCTGTACTAACGTGCTTAGCGGTGTACCTTCGATTATTGC
>JANNDQ010000423.1:0-2115 GCA_031387965.1 Chamaesiphon sp. OTE_75_metabat_567 | reverse complement strand
GGTGATAGCGAAGACCAACTAGGCAATTGCTTGCTTGAGCGCTTTTTGCCACATTGCCATGATCGGATCTACGCCAAACCGTTCGAGTACTTTTGGGGCGTGGTGGGAGAAATATTGACGCTTGACGGGATCAGACATCAGCTGATTCAATCCAGCAGCTAGGGCATCAACATTTTCAGGTACTATCAACATCCCATCAATCCCATTGTGAATAATCTCACGCGGGCCACTCAGACAGTCAGCGGCGATCACTGGAACACCGCAAGCCATGGCTTCACACAAGGTGACTGGAAAACCCTCGAATCGGGATGTCAGGGCAAAGATATCGGCTTTGCGGAGATGAGCATCGATATTTTTGATCGTACCTGGCATAAAGACTCGATCTTCGAGCTTCAATTCGGTACACAATTCTTCGAGCGCTGCCCGCATCTCCCCTTCACCCAAAATTGTCAAAGTCCACTCTGGATGGACATCACAAACTTGGGCAAAGGCTTTGATTAGTAGGTCGAAACCTTTTTGAGGAATTAATTTCCCGATCGCCAGTAGATGTCGATCATCAGTATATAGTTGAGATTGGATTGTTTCGGATTCGGGGATAGCAACTGGATTGGGCAGTACAAAAGTTTTATATCGATCGGCAGGGAAAAAAGACACTGCGGCATGAGTCTGTACAATAATCAGATTCGCGGTGCGATAAGTCAGCTTTTGGAGTAATCGATCAGCCATATTTAGTTGCCCAAACATGGGATGAACATGTTCGCTGACGATCGTACTGACTTTCAGCCCCCAGCAAGCTACCAGGGTCATAATGTTGGTAGTATTGACAAAACTAATTACTACCTTTGGTTGAGTGGCGACAATTGCCTGTCTGAGAGCCTTAATTCGGTGTAAGCTATTACCGACTGGTACGACTTGATCGCCATCATGATTTTCGATCCCGATCGATCGAATGGCGATTCGTTGGTCGAAATCGTAGAACGGCTCTTTTGAGCCATCATCAAAGGTGATGATCGTAATTTGCCAGCCTTTTTTCGCCCAGTAGTTGGCGATAATTGACATGACTCGTTCTGCGCCACCAACTCCAAGCGAAGCAGTAATTAGTGTAAGTTTCATTCGATCTCAACAGTTTTATATAGAAAAGAGAATGTTCATCACTAGCGTTGGCGGTAGCAGAGCGTTTGCCCTAGCAATAGCCCACCGGAGGTAATCGCTCTCTAAGTTAATAATGCCCATTCGGCAGGTCAAATTTGACTGATCGGGATATTTCGGGCGAAAATAGCATACATTTGCTACTTCACAAATCAGAATCGCTGTTATTTACTAGCGTAAAGGACGAATCTTGAAAAGTTAAACAGTAATTTGACGTAGATATTATCTATCCAATTGAAAAGAGGATGCGGAGTCAATTTTTAGCACTTGTGTAGCTATCTGCTTGTGGAGCGGCGCACCCTCGGTACTCGTCATCAGCTAAATGTCCAAATCTTATTCATCATGAACGAACAACTCGGTAGGATTCTTGACGGTAAAGCTCTAGCTCAAAAGATGCAGGATGCGCTCCAGCAGCAAATCGCTAACTTGCAGCCCAAAATTGGTCGCCCACCCGGATTAGCTGTACTGATGGTGGGTGACAATCCTGCTAGTGCGGCGTATGTGGGCGGGAAGGAGAAAGCTTGTGCAAAAGTCGGCGTGCGATCGTTCGGACAGCATTTTCCGGCTGATGTCAGTCAGGAAAAACTGACAGCAGTAATCCATGAGTTAAATGCTGATGATCGCGTCGATGGGATCTTAGTTCAGCTACCGCTTCCCGATGGCTTCGACTCTGTTGCCCTGCTCCACGAAATTGCCCCTCACAAGGACGTAGACGGACTCCACGCCCTCAATTTGGGACGGTTGGTTCGGGGGGAGGCTGGATTGCAAAGCTGCACGCCAGGGGGCGTAATGCGGCTACTGGCGGAGTACCAGTTAACAATAGCAGGAAAACATGCGGTGGTAGTTGGGCGAAGTATTTTAGTTGGCAAGCCGTTGGCGCTGATGCTCCTAGCTGCTGATGCGACGGTGACGATCGCTCATTCTCGCACGCCCGATCTCACTGCTATGTGTCAGTCGGCAGATATC
>JANNDQ010000393.1:0-7627 GCA_031387965.1 Chamaesiphon sp. OTE_75_metabat_567 | reverse complement strand
GAGGAATCGAGGACAAGCAGATGAGTCATTATGGAAATAAGGGACGATGAGAAGAAAGTCGATCTTCATCGAGTGCCTGTTGTAGGAACTCCCACGTTTCCGTTTGCTCTTGTTCGTCTCCTTCCGTTTCCCATTTATCTAGTAGAGATAGAACGACTGCATTCTTTGCAGCAATAGATGATGTTGACAAATCCCATTCGGAGACTGTTTCATGTGCGGATTTTAGATCCGATCTTAACTCTTCAAAAAGCGTCACTTTTTGGAGCGTAGAAAGTTTTCGCACTGTTGGTAATAAATCTGCTAAATTCATATTGTTTCGATCGAGGTGGGTTTAGTAGATCTAGGTAGCAATGAATCTAACTCAACAACTTAACCAACGGCTGCGTCAGCCAATTAAACCCAACTTTTAACTGATGATCGAGGGTGGGTAAGCGATAGAGATAGACTAACCGACGAGCGAGATAGGCGAGTGGGCCATCAAGTTGAATGCCCAAGCCAGATAGCACCGCATTATCATTACCTAGAGCCATCATTTCGCCGAGATTAGTATAGCGGAAGGGGAGCAATGGTCGATTCTCCCCAGGAGAGGCTACGCCAACGGTTAGCGATGACCAGACATTCCAGGCGACAAAATCGGACTGCTGGAAGGCAACCTGCGCCGTGCTGGGGATAGATTCATGCTCGACTCCTTCGACATCCAGGATTGCCGCAGCATCACCAAGTGCGAAGATGTCTGGATACTCGGTAACTTGGAGAGTGGCTGTAACGGCAATTTTACCCTGAGGATTGAGAGGTAATTCAAAGTGATTAATTGCTGGACTGACTTGATTTCCCACTGTCCACATCACAACTTCCGCTGGGATAATGTCTGTCTGACCTTTGTAGATTAGCCCGATTGAGCCAGCAGTAATCTCCGAAACACTAGTTTCGAGGTCTATCCAGATTCCCCGCTGTTCTAGCGCCTTGAGTGCAGCGTCTCGGTTAAATTTGGGGGCGTTAGGTAAGATCGTATCTCGCGATTGGATCAGCCGAATTCGTCCGCGTTCTTTGAGCCTGTCTGCTAGTTTGCAGGCGACTTCTACGCCACAATATCCAGCACCAACGATCGCAACCCGAATTTTCTCGGTGGTTGATGATTCAAATAGCCGTAGTTTCTCGTCTAGTCGGTAAGCGTCTTGGAGGGATCGAAATGGGATCGCATATTCAGTCACGCCAGGGACGTTATCTGCGGGTGTTTCGCAGCCGAGTGCCAGTACTAATCGATCGTACTCCAGTTCGGTACCATCTTCGAGTGTGACAGATTTCTGGGTTTTATCAATATAATCAACAGATCCTTGGATGAACCGAATATCCGTTCCTTTGAGCAACTCAGCAAATGGTGGCGCAATTTCCCAGCCTTGCATTTCCCCCGTAATTAATTCGTAGAGTAGGGGCGTAAATACAAAGTTAGTTTGACGATCAATCAGTGTGATTTCGGGCTTTTGGTTATTCTCCCAAACTAGTTGATTCAATCTCAGGGCAGTATACAAACCACCAAATCCCCCACCGAGGATACAGATACGCGGTACTGAAGTCATAATTCAAGGGTGTTTAGCGATCGACATAGAACCTTCTTAATTAACTGTAACAATTCTCAGCCCGACCTGCCTAGTCGAAATTTCCCTACGTTACAATCTAGTTGTCAAGTTTGAACCATCCACTACCAGCCAATCATGAGCGATCTAAAATCAAGTGAAGATCTGGTACAGAAGTTTGCCGCAGGTAAATTATTTAGAATAGTTGCAGTTGGACAGGGATTTGTCCATATTTGTAGCTACATTGCGGCTTTTATCAAATTAATCTCGATCGAAGCTGGTGGCTACTATAACAGTGGTGTTCTATTATTTATCGGAATCACGATGATTTCGATGCCATTGTTTTTAGTGACTAAGTGGTTAATCGAACGCAGTCTGAAAATTTCCAAGCAGCGGAGATTTACTGGCTACTGGTTTCATCTGGCTGTTTTGCTTTGGAGTATCTTTATCATCAAATTAAGTTACTATAGCAATCCTAAATGATTCGTGAGATCTATTCGATCGAGGTGCGTTACCCTACGGGATAACACACCCTACGATATTCTCATAACTCAAATAGGACTGCTATATTCCTAGCCGCTAATATCAGTCAATTTCAGGCTGGCTTGATAAGCTCGATGTACTTCTTGGACACTATACTGATTGAGAAATATTCTCGCAAACTGTTCGGCTAGCTGCGGATTACCTCGATCGATTGTCCACTGCATTAATGGTTTGAGTGTATGCTCATTCAGCAAGCCTCCCAGCGATAAAATATTCCACAAGATCCGATGAAATATGGTCATTTGCACCATCATTTTGACATCGAAAGTTGGGTGCTTTTGATAGAAGACTACGCCCATTTTACCGCGTTCGATTTCCTGTTCGATCATCCGGGGAATGCGATCGAGCGAGAAGGCTGGATGCCAATGATAGCCAGCAGCAGCCGGACATTTGATCATCTTAATTCCGAGATTTTTCAACCGGACACCAAGTTCTAAATCTTCCCAACCGTAGAGACTAAAGCCTAGATCGAACAAGCCCGCTTCGATCAGCCAGTGCCGAGCAATTGCAACATTTCCAGTGGCAAAATAAGCATTAGAAAAGTCCATGATCTTGTATGCTTCAGATGTCGGATCTTCAAAGTTTGCGGTATTAATTACCGCGCCATAAGTAAAGAGCTTGTCATTACCTAAAGTTTTTTGTCCCACTAATAACTGATCTGCATGGGATTGGAGAAATGTTGAAGTAACGACTAAATCACTATCGATGAAAATAATTGTATCGCCGCGCGCATTCTCTACTCCAAGATTTCTGGCAGCGGATGCGCCCTGGTGGGCTTGTTCGTAGATCTTGACGTGGGGTAATTCCGCAGTGCTAGTATTGAGCCACTCGATCGTGCCGTCAGTCGAACCGTCATCCACAACAACGATCTCATAATCAGTGACGATCTGCGGATCGAATGTTTGAAATTCTAACGCGCTCACACACTTCTGGAGAATGGGTAGCCGATTGTAAGTAGGAATAACGATACTAAAAAACACTTAAATCTTGCCCTCAACGATCGAGATTGCTAAAAAAATGATCAAGATACCTTCAGGCATCCTATTCTAGTCTAAGACACGATCGAGTAGTAAAGGGTTTCCGAAACCCAGACTTTATTGTTTGTAGATATAACTAATACAGCTAGTATTAGCAGGGGTAATCAATGGGACTGAGACAAAAGGAGCGGTTTGGCGGGGCATTCATTGCGACAATGGGTGCGATCTTGACTTTTATCAGTTGGCATTCAGCTATTTATGAGGGTTCTTTCTCGATTAAGGCTGGATTTGGTGGGCCAGCATTTACAATCATTGGACTGGCACTAATTTTGATCCCTGGTTATCAATCAGAACGAATTGCACGGGGTGAAGATATCAGTCAATTGAGTGGCGCTCAGTTGATGACACCACGCTGGTGGGGAGTACTCGCAATTTCGATCGGCAGTGGACTGCTGAATATCGGCGTGCTAAAATTCTGGCATTTTTAGACGCAAGCATTAATCAATAGGCTTGAATTGCTGCTGAATCTCTTGATCGAGTACCTGATGCAGTTGGAAGTTTTCATATCGATCAGTTGTAATCTCAATAATTGCACTTCGATGATGCTTTAACGCTAACTGATAGTCATGAATTAATCGATCGGCAGTTTGAGGATGATAATAATCTAGTCCGAGCATCGTCGCAACATCAGAAAAGTTCACACCATGTGGAGTCCCAAAATAAGGATCGAATATTGCAGTAGAGTTAGCAATAGGTAAAAAGGAAAAAATCCCGCCACCATCATTGTTAATGATCACGACAATTACTGGTTGAACATTGCGTTGCAATAGTGCAAACGAATTTAAGTCATGTAAACTCGATAAATCTCCGATAATTGCTGTTACCGGAGACTGTAAGCCTACTGCAAATCCAGTTGCTGCTGCAATCGCCCCCTCAATTCCGCTAGTTCCCCGATTTGCTCCAATCCTAATACTCCCAGTCGCCTCGTCCCCCCCTCCCCCCATCTCCCCAACACCATACATATCCAAATCCCGAATCGGCATACTATTTGCCACCCACAATCCATGTTGAGCGGGGATAAGTTCGGAAATAGTTCGCGCAATCAGTGGCTCGGTTAATTTGGTGGTTTTTAAAAATTTTGCGGCTGTAATGCTGATTCTATCTGAAGCAGATCGTAATTTTTGCACCCATGTTGACAGTTGAATCTGAGGTAACTGTGCTGATAACTGCTGACAGAGATAGGTGATATCCGATTCGATTCTTAGCGAAACCAGATGACTCGGATCATGTCGATCGCCATCATTAGCAACGACAATATAATTCTGCGGTGGATATTGCTCGATCCATTTTAGCCACCGCGATGACACGATTCTGGTTCCTAGTTGGATGATCGTATCAATCTGTTCTAACTCCACAGATACATCCGTCAGTAATAATCGATCGAAGTAATGAATTAAATTTGGGAAATCTCGCCGCAGTCTCAAACCTGACTGAATATCTGCAAATACCCCCCAATTTAATCGCGCAGCTAATATTACTACTGCTTCAATATCTACTGTCGATTTTAACTCTCCGACTACCAATATACCTTTTACAGTAGATTGAATAATTTCAATCACCGACTCAATCTCGGCAAGAGTTGGAATAGTTAATTTCTCAGCATAACGAGTGTAAACCGATTTACTTTTCTGCCACTTTGATAAACTTGCAGGTATTTCTATCTGCCCATCTGTCGAGCCAAAAGGTTCTCGAAACATGCAATTGAGATGGACAACTCCACTTGGAGCTTGACGGGATTTCGACACTGCTAGATCGATCGTCGTTAACACCACAGAGTGGCTCATTTCCGCTGTGGGGCAAGGTAAATCGAATTGCCACTTCGGATAAGATCCGTACAAATTAACCTGATCGATCGTCTGATTTGCCCCTGTCTGCCGCAATTCCGGCGGTCGATCGGCTGATAAAATAATCAGGGGAATACGATCGATCGCGGCTTCAATTACAGCAGGTAAATAATTCGCCGCCGCAGAACCAGATGTACAAATTAACACCGCTGGATTTCCGGTAGCGCGAGCATATCCCAAGGCGTGAAAAGCCGCAGCTCGTTCATCTAAACACAAGATCTTTTTTGTCTGTGGATCTTGAGCTTCTGTATCAGTTTATTGTGTCGATCGAGAACCAGGCGAAATGACAAAATAATCTACACCGTTCCTGACTAGTTCTTCAACTATTAAATATCCCCACAGTTGATTCATTAATCTTCAAGTTCCCAGAGATCCTTGGGATTGTCAGGATCGATCGGGCGTTTGGGATGAATGACTAGCACCAATTTAGCGAGGATCGGCATTGTCGGCGGACTGTCAAACCATTCAATTGCTAATTTACCATCTTGATCGATCGCAAAATAATTAAACTCGTCCCATTCAGTTACACTGCGATCGAGAATGACGATCGTTTCCGGTGATTGGTTGGATATTTTTAGGGGCAAATTTTCGAGATCGCCAATGATCGCCACCGGATCTTCAGCCTTGCACAACACCCCCCAACCCGGAAAAGTTACCCAGCCACCAGCCCAATTACTTCTGACAATCTGGAACGAACCAGTTGCCGATACTTTTGGCACATCAGCAAGGATGTTACTATCGATCGGAAAGACTCCGGCAATCGGAATTGTGCGGGGTAGTTCCTCATCAGCTTCGAGCCGATAAATCGGTAATCCTGGGGCTGTCTTTTTGGCAGGTGCCGTTAGTTCTGTCAGCAGCTTTTCGATTTGGGTGCGGGCATCCTGACTGTGGGCAAACATTAGCCCCCGCGCAATCAGTCGAGTTTTCTCAGCTAAATCGTTTTTTTGTTTGACATAGCGCCAATATTGATAAGCTACCGCATCACCTGGATGGTGGGTAAACCCATTTGGTGGTTGGCTCATATACGAAAATTCTTTAAACGCCTTGGCGACTTCTTTCGATCCAGTTGAGTCAATATTCCGGCTGTGGAGATAGTCAGCAGTGGCTGCTCGATCTGCTTGGTTAAGAATGCGTAATTCATAGAGACTGTCGCTACCAACGCGCTGATAGTGAGTTTCTGTCGCCGGAGCAACACCGATACTAATCATGCTATCAAAAACTTGAGCAGCAACAATAATCTGATTTTGTTGAATCGGCTCAAAGCCCGTCGCTTCAAAAATTTCTTGGGGATTAAGTCCTGATTTCTGGAGTTGCTGACAAGCCTTGCCCCAACCTACCCAGCTACCTTCTTTGCGGCGCAACATCTGTAGTAGTGCTGCTGTATCGATCGGTGACTGATTTTCAGTGGATTCGGTCATAACTTGGATCTTTAGCGATAGATCTCTAGTATCCGATCTTTCGCGTAGATTTAGGACAGTTGAGATCTAAATAGTCTCAAATCTAGAAATTGAATATATTTCTGAGTGGTTTAGCGGATGATAAAGTACCAATCGTAGCTTAGTATACTAGGGTCGAAGACAAAAATTGGGTAGCAACAAAGGTCGGATCAAGCTCTTACATCTACAATTTACTTCATGCGGCAACAATTTATTCCAGCGATCATCGGTATCGGCATTACTAGCTCATTGACATCGATCTTCGCTCCACCAGCAACTGCACTAAGTTCCGCTGCAAGTATTACTGACCGAGTTGTATTAATTAAAACTAAAGCTGGACAGGGTTCCGGTGTGATTATTCAGCATACAGGCAACACTTATACAATTCTCACTGCGGCCCATGTAGTCAACGATCTCCGCAGCTCGCCGTTGGAAATTACGACACCTGATTTTGAGAAACATCAAACCACACCTAGCGAAGTCAAAATCGCTCCAAATCTCCTCGATCTTGCCACGATTTCGTTTCAAAGCGATCGCCGCTATTTAGTCGCCGAACTTGGGGATTCCCAGCTGATTTCCAAGGGACAACCCATTTTTGCCGCTGGATTTCAGGGCAAATCTTTGAAGTTTCACTCCGGTAAAGTTGTCGCAATCAGCCGCCAGTCGCAAGAGATGGGCTATGGGTTAGCGATTGGTACAGCTGACATCTTGCCTGGAATGAGTGGGGGTGGCTTATTTAGTGAATCAGGTGTCCTAATTGGGATTAACGGTAAGAGCGTCGGTGTGGTTCCCGATCGCAAATCTACCAGTAATATTAGTACCAACAGCGAGGAAACTAGCAACAATACTAAACCAGTTAGTGGTCTTGCCATTCCCATTAATACATTCAAGCAAGTTGCCAGCAATCTCAATGTCGATATCGGTAAGCAATCTCCAGCCACTGGAGCGGCAGAATTAACCGCCGACGACTTTTTTATTACCGCTGGTAATAAGTCTCAAAAGGGTAACTATCGCGGGGCAATTGCTGATTACGATCGTGCCTTAGCAATGAATCCTCAGTTTGGCGAAGTGTATTTCCGCCGTGGCATTGCCCGCACTTTGATCAAAGATTGGCGGGGTGCTGATGCTGACTACACTCAGGCGATCGCCATTGCACCAAGCTATACTGAGGCATACTTGCACCGAGCTAATGT
>JANNDQ010000365.1:0-7351 GCA_031387965.1 Chamaesiphon sp. OTE_75_metabat_567 | reverse complement strand
CGTCAGCAGTTCCTGACCCCACAGCCGCTCGATTTGCCAATTCCTGATGTCAGTCCCCTAATTGTGGTTGTCGGTGGCTCTCAAGGTGCGGTAGCCCTCAATCAGATGATTCGTGAGTGCGTTGATAGTTGGTTAGCAGCTGGTGCGACGATCGTCCACATCGTCGGGGGTGCCAATGAGCCAACCGAAAAAATCGAGCACCCACAGTATATTGTTCTACCTTTTTATGACAATATGGCGGGACTATTTCAGCGGGCAGATTTGGCAATTAGTCGCGCTGGTGCAGCTACTCTCAATGAGCTGATGATTACTCGCACGCCCTCAATCTTGATTCCCTATCCCTACGCGGCAGAGGATCACCAATACTATAATGCGAATGTCTTGGCTGCTGCGGATGGCGCACTACTGTTTCGTCAAGAAAGTCTCACCGCTCAATTTCTAGCGGCTGAAGTGCTTAATCTGCTCCAAAATCCCCAGCGACTGAAGACAATGGCATCGAATACTAGTTCGCTCGGTGTGATCAATAGTGCTGACTTGTTAGCCGATTTAATTGGAGGATCGGTCAATACTCGGTTATCATCACAGAAATCGATCGATCCAGTCAACGGCGCTGAAAGTTAAACCTCGTCAGCATTGAATATAAATACAATCTCCCAACTCCTTACTAAATCATGACTAAAGCAACTTGGAATGGTGTCACACTAGCTGAAAGCGATGCAACAGTAGTTGTTGATAATAATCAATATTTCCCAGCAGACAGTATCAATAAACAATATTTTGTTGACAGCAATACCCACACGACTTGTGGCTGGAAAGGCTTGTGTAGCTACTATAGTATTGAAGTAGATGGTCAGACAAATACTGATGCTGCTTGGTACTATCCAGAGCCGAAAGATGCTGCTAAAAATATCGCAGGCTATGTTGCTTTTTGGAAAGGTGTAAAAGTTAGCTAAAACTACACACAAGTTATTTGATGCTGCGTAGATCTTTACCCCACCCCAGCCCTCCCCTTTACAAGGGGAGGGAGCAAGAAAGCCCCCCTTTCTAAGGGGGGTTGGGGGGTAAGTCAACCTCAAACGCACTCTAGCCTAAAGTCTAAAGCCTAATCCCTAACCTCTAGAGCCTTTCACAATTAATCACTATGATCGATCTCCAAATCATTGAGGAATTGCAAGTTCAATTTGCCGATCTTCCAGATGCGATGATTAGCTTAGAGACTATCGCTGACTGTGAAGGAGATCTCGAAGATGCGGCGATGGCTCTAGCGATTCGGGTTGGACAGCAGCCCGATATTAATAACAGTGAATGGTTGAAAGGTTTATCGAAGAAATGCCGAGTGGCAATCTGTCGATCGGAATTTCGGAATGATATGGTAAGTGGAAATTTTTTAACAATCTTTCAGCATTTCGATCGAGCAAAGGTTTGTCCGACACTATTAATTTTACCTGTATTATTATATGTGCATGAGTACGGCGTAATTCGCTTTTGTGAGCCACTCGATCCGGTTTGAATAACAATAGACCTCCTGCGAAAGTAAAAACAAAATCTTTTCTACTAGTGTTCTCGTCTATATCTTCCCCTAAAGCCTAAAGCCTAAAGCCTAATACCTGACTTTCGCAGAAAGTCCAATACTCTCAGCATGAAATTAGCCGTCGGATGCCAGCTCAAGTTTGAGGCGATCAATCCTACACCACTCGTAGTGATGCTTAAACCTCGCAGTAGTGATAGTCAGTGGGTATCACAAGAAACTTATCTGCTAGAGCCTAACGTCCCCGCACGGGAATATACCGACATTCATGGCAATCTCTGTCAACGGTTAATGACTCCAGTGGGTGCATTTAGCATTCGCACGGAAGCATGGGTAGAAACTAGCGACACGATCGATGTAGCACCTGGTGCGCCGATGACGTTGGTGGGACTTTTGCCCGATTGGACCTTACAGTTTTTACTGCCCAGTCGCTACTGTCAGTCAGATCAATTATTTGACTTAGCTCAGGAAATTGTCGGAGATTCTCTGCCAGGATACGATCGAGTCGAAGCAATTCGGGCATGGATTCACGATCAAATCAAGTATGAGTATGGTACCAGCAATGCCTCTACCTCGGCGATCGATACCGCCCAGCAGCGGGAGGGAGTCTGTCGAGACTTCGCCCATCTGGGCATCGCTCTATGTCGCGCTCTAGATATTCCCGCGCGGATGGTAGTCGGCTATCTGTATCAATTAGAACCAATGGATTTACACGCTTGGTTTGAAGCATATATTAACGGGCGGTGGTATACCTTTGATGCCACCCAAGCACAACCCCGTGGAAATCGGGTGACGATTGCCTATGGGCGAGATGCCGCTGATGTTGCCATTACTACTCAGTTTGCTCCTTTAAATTTAGTTAGTATGGAAGTATGGGTAAATTCGATCTGAGCTATAGCAATCCTAAATCATTTCCTTATTTATCGATACTCAAATACTAAGAAATTTAACCGCAGAGGCACAGCGATTTGCGCTCGTCGGGTTTCCCGACGGTTTAGCAAATCAAGACAGAGAGCGCAGAGGTAAGAAGAAGAGAGTTAAGCTTCTCAAATAGGATCGCTATAGCTAGAGTTTATGACACAAAACCCCAAAAGTATTTGGAGCTGAAATGACGATCTCTACTAGAATATCACCAATCGAAATTGCCATCGGCAAAGGAGATGTCCGCACGATCCAGCGTGGCAAAACTTGGGCACAATTCGAGTATTTACAAAAGGGTTTCGAGGATACTCGCGGGGTAAAATTATTTTATTGCAATGGGACAATCGAAATTCTGATGCCAGGTGCCGCACACGAATTATTTAAAAAGATTATTGCAATTTTAATCGAGGTGTTTTTATTAGATCGCAAAATTGAGTTTGAACCAACAGGATCGATGACTCAAAAGCGAGAAGGCACAGCGGCGGCAGAGGCTGACGAATCCTATCAAATTCAAGGTGCTCAACTCTGCATTGAAGTTAATTTCACCAGTGGTGATGAATCAAAATTAGACTGCTATGAGGCATTGGGCGTTGATGAAGTATGGTTTTGGGAGGATGGTATCCTCGCTGCTTATCATCTTCAATCTGATGGCTATCAGCAAGTGAGCCGTAGTCAAATTTCAGCACTTGCGGCGATCGACTTAGCAAGTATGGCAGAATGTATTCTGATTGGGGAAACTTCGCGAATTGCCGCTGTTGAAAGATTTCGCACGGCACACTCTGCTAGTTAATATCCTGAAATAGTGATTCTTTATAACTAGGATCGATTTCCCAGTCTGCATTTTCACCACCGATAAATAGTTGAACAATTTCAACGTATTCTTTATTTAATTGGTTGAGTGAGTTGATCAAAACATCGATCGCGATCGCATCACTAGTACCTAGATCCATCCAGCATCGCGCCCAGTTTCCCTCGTATTCAAAATCGCCCATATTGTGCATCACAGACATCATGCTGCTCTCAGCAGTGTCGTTATCATAGTCCATATAGCTTAGATCTAAACCTGTCTCTTGAACCTGACTATTCTCGGCATTAAACCCACCTAATTTACCTAAGAAAAACCAGGAGGAAAAAACTTCTTCAACCAGCTTTTTCTCTTGCTCTGAAGGTACGTTGACAAACTCCAACCAAAACCAGACATCAAATTGACTGAACTCACGAAATTGAACTTGCATGGTAGTTAGATGTTAGGCTTTAGGCTTTAGACTTTAGTGAGATTTATTCGATCGAGGTGCGTTACCTACGGGATAACACACCCTACGATATTCTCATAACTCAAATAGGACTGCTATATGCTGTGAATCGCATTGATTTAATTAGATAAATCTAGTTAAATTAATCCGATATCGTTCCTTTTTAGTAATTGCAACTTCGCCGATTTCTAGTCTACCTTTGCCGCGAACTGCAACCAGATCGCCTGCTTTGAGTGCATGAGCAGATTGACTGATATCTTTCCAATTAACCCGGACATCACCACTAGAAATCAGCTCAACCATCTTACTCCGAGACATCCCAAATCCAGCAGAAGCGATCGCATCTAATCGCATCGAAGCTTCAGTTGTAACCATCTCTTTTTTCTTTGGCTCACGAATTTTTAACTCACTCAATTCGATCCGCCGCGTCTTGACTGGAACCGATCGAACTTGGATCAAATGAGTTTCTAAAAACTCAACCAATTCTGGTGTGACGATCGCTTGAGCACCTTGCTCACCGAGTACAATAATATCACCTGTCTTGTCTCTGACAATGCCACAACCGAGCATCGAACCCAAAAAGTCACGATGAGTCGGCGGATCGAAGAGAAAATTTCCAGCGATGTGAATGGCAGCTAAAGGCACTTGACTCGGTTCAAATGGTAATTCGCTCCGACAGATGCCTAACCGTTGGCGCTCGGCTTGGGGATAGCCACCTGTAGCAATGATTTCGATATCAGAGAGACGGCTAAATACTTCCTTTATTTCGGCGACTTCTGGTGGAGACAGAAAGTCTGTCTGGACTATTTCCCAATTTTTAATTGCTAGCTCGGCTAGATCGATCGATCGCGCCACGATTTCACGATTTTCGACCCGTTTTAATAATTCTTCTCTCGGTAACATTTATTTAATTGAGAATTGATAAGTAATAATTATTAATTATTACTTACTGGTACATATCGATATAACTCTGAAGATTTTCAGGATTGCATTTGCGTAAAACTGTAGTGGCTTGCTGGAGAAAGAGTTGAGAACCTTCGACGACAATCAGATATTTTCCCGCATTAATGCGGTTGCGATAGGGTAAAGCGTCCCCAGTTCCAAAAGCGATGCCGCCACCACCACCAATAAACACACTGCCCATCGCCCCGCCGATGGCACCGAGCAATCCACCTACGACATGATTTCCAGTTTCGCCTGCCCACGCAAATGTTTGTAAACCTGTCGCCAGACTAAAACCAACTCCAGCAATAAAGCCAAATGGTACCAGCCAAACTGCCATTAATTTAGCTTGTTTTTGAGCTACTTCATTGGGATCGATCAGTCCAAATTCATCCGCAGTTTTGTAGCCGCGACCGAGGATCGTGACATTGCTGAGGGATAAACCTTGCTTTTCCAACATCGTATATGCTGATTCAGCTTGGATGCGATCGGACAATACCGCGACTAGATAGTTATTATTCATAATGATTTAATTATAAAATATGTAGCCCTAGCGGGTACTCACACAGTCAATAATATTTATGGTGAGCTGGCTAAAAAGCCAGACAAGACCATGCTCAAGATCCACTTTCCCTGTGGAGAGGATGTAGTAAGCTGGCAGGACGGTTAGATTTCCCTCTCCCGATCGGGAACTGAAGAATCGATCAATGGAATTGGTGATTTCAAGCGTTGGCTTTGTCTAATCGATCGGCAAATTCTCTGGATCTATCCCAATCGATCGTAAGTACTGTGCTAACTTTTCAGCTCTGGCTTGCTCTTGTTCTGCACGTTCATCCCCACTTACATATCGGCAATTGTGACGATCGAACCAAGCTAATTGCTCCTGTTCGATCCCATTGAATGTCCCTCTCACTCTACCTATCCCCAACCCCACTTCTTCCATCCAATAGGGTTCACCAATTTGTAACTGATAACTGCCCGATTCTAATTTATAAATCTCTAGTGGTTGTTGTCTATCTCTTTGCCAAAATTCGGGATTATAAACGATGTAATATAACACGCCCAGCCGACGGTAAATTTCCATTTTCTCATCGTACTCACCTCCTGGCGTGTGGGACACCATTTCCAGCGTCAAGATAGGTACGATGTTGTTTTCTTCCCAAGTAGCATAACTGCGGCGGGACTTCCCACCTTTTTTCCGTTCTACGCCTAAGCTCAAAAAACCATCTGGCACAACTGGTACTCGGAGATTAATGCCTGTAGTGTGATATATTCCCATATCTACTCCAAAATACCAATCCATCCGTTCTTTCCAAAGTGACTGGAGCAGAAACAAAAGCACGTTTGGTAAGAAATTTTGGTCTTCGTTATCCACAGGAGTGTCATCAGAGCAGGGGAGTTCTGCTGTGCTGGGAAGGTTGGCTTTTAGTTCGGAGGACAGCATCGCCACGAGCCTTATGTAGGTGAATTTACGTTTATTATAGTCTAATGAAGAATCGATCGATTCATCCAAAACGCCTATGGTACGATCGCCTCATCCGTTTGGGTAAACTCTGCACTAGCTAGTCGATATTTTGCTGGCGAAATTCCGTGTTTTTGACTAAATCGGGTAGTAAATGCACTGGGGTTTGAAAAGCCACACATTTGACAAATTGTTGCTATGGGTAGATTAGCATCTCGATCTAGCAATAATCTTTTAGCTCTTTCTAGTCGTTGATTAATGATAAATTGATAGGGACTAATTCCGATGATTTCCCTAAATGAGCGCGCAAAGACTGAAATGCTTAAATGCAAACGTTGAGCTAGTTTTTGAACGGTGATTTCTCGATCTAAATTTTGTTCGATGTACTCAATAGTATCATTTAACTGCGATCGATCATTATAAACTTCATGAATAACTTTAATCGGTTGCTTGTTTGCATAAGTTCTGATTAAATGTAGGCTTAATGCTGTGGCTAATGCCTCAGTATAGAGAGCATCTGTGAGCATGTTTAGTGCAAACTCTTGTTTGAATAATTCTAATAAATTTTTGATAATCGGATCTGCACAACCGAGTAATGGCTTAAATAAAACTTCTTCTGCTGCAAAATTGGTCGAGATTAAATTATTGACAAATACTGGTTGCAAATATACGTGCATACAGAGCGAATCATGAGACCAGCGCGAACCGGAGATCGCATTATGGGGAATAAATATCCACTCGCCAGTAGCGATCGGATTTGGCTGAAATGTCATCCCATCAGTAGATAATTCCAGACTCGGTAGATCGTTTAGAGCCATCGAAAACGCATGGTAAGGCACAACGTAAAACGGTGTCTCCATCGGTGGTAACTGATAAATCGTCACCTGTGCGCTACTTCCCATTTCACTCATCCCCACAATCTCGGCATCTGGCACTGCCAGAGTCCTCAATTGGTCGAGATCGCTGATATCGATCGGTTCTCGATCTGGGGAGTAGTTCATTGCATCACCTCAAAAATTAGCCGATTGCTGAATAGCTGGATAAATTCAGCAGCTTTGAGCAAGAAATTCAGCAGCTTTTGACAACAATTTTTTCCGTTATAGAAGTATTATACCACCATACGTTTTTTTGTAGCAATTTGGACTCCAATTTGCTAGTGCTATCAATCTACCAACCCCAACAGCCATGTCTACAACTTCTCCTCTCACCAATAGCCTCGCGGCAGTAACCGATCTAGCCGCTGAC
>JANNDQ010000361.1:0-2095 GCA_031387965.1 Chamaesiphon sp. OTE_75_metabat_567 | reverse complement strand
GATTTGGCATACTAACTAGTGAAGAACCAATATTTGTAAAGGATTCGACGATTGCATTACTAATTCGGCAAGAATGGCAAGCCCAATAAGTTAAATAATGAAGGGCAATTGGGTATTAGTTAGTTTCTTAATTTTTGCTACCTGCGACAGTATTGCGGTGATCGTCTAACCAATTCTTTAGGCGGAATAGAGATTTATGTAACGTCTCAATCTCCTCAGAACTCCATTGGGCAAAAATCAGTTGGGCATCAGGATCGATACGGGAGATCGCTTGCTGGTGTGCTGCCAAACCTGCTGCTGTAATTGAATGGAATTTCATGCGCTTGTCCTCTTGACTCGCTTGAAAATCTAAATAACCTTTTTCCAGTAAATGTTGCACCGTTTTGGTCATCGCAGGTTGATTTGCCTGAAACGCCGAGGCAAGCTGCGTAATAGTGTACTGCTGTTGCGGATCGCGGCTGAAGTGGTTCAGCATGGTGAATTGCGGCAATGGCAAATTGCGCTCATTCATCAATCGATCGAATCTTGTCGTTGTTAACTGATTTGCCACCCCAATCCAAATCAAAATTTGCCTGAGTTTTTCGGGTTCGTGACAATTCATAGTTTTTTAGCGATCGGTAAATCTGGTAACTCTCTACGGGACAAAGGATTCACTTGTCTAGCATACCCCAATTGCACCCAGATTTCCACGATAAGGCAAGAGGACATCCTTGACAACATTCCTGAGAATGTTAATATATTCTCAGGAATGTTTGTGGAGTTTTATGATATCCCCTAAAAAATCTTTGTATACCATTACGGGTTGGTTGCTGGTTGCCGAAAGCCTGCTCATTTTTGTCCCACTCGCTGTATTGGGCAGTGCAATTAACTGGCCGAAAAGTTTGAGCGATCCAGCCGCTAAAATTCTACCGCTGCTGGTTGAGAATGCCTCAGCCGTGAGGTTTGGCTATCTCGTTTATTTGATTTACTCAATTTTGTTTTGGGTTATCGCTAGCTTGACGATTCAGGTGCTGAGTGATGATAAACCCGACTCAATCTGGCTGCGCGTTGCGACTGGATTTGGGATTGCTTCGGCTGTCGCTCGTTGTTTAGGAATTATTCGATGGTTGGTGGCAATGCCTGCTTTAGCCACACTCTACATCGATCCAACTATCTCTACTGGCACTCGTGAATCGATTGCGGTAGTTTACCTGGCTCTCAATGACTATGCGGGATCGGTAGGTGAAGTTTTGGGAGTGAGCTTATTTGCAGGGCTGTGGCTGGCGATCGTGTCGTTGAGAATTTTACAAACTAGAGTATTACCCCGCTGGCTAGGATTTTTGGGACTAGTGTCGGCAACTCTATTGGGCGTTCAATTAGCCAGATTATTCGGCGTAGATTTGGGCGCATTTATCTCGATCTCGGTGAGCGTTTTACAACTATGGTTTTTGGCGATGGGGATTGTACTAGTAGCGAAGGCTGCAAAAGTCGAGCGTAATCTCGTGGCCAAGTACTGATGATTTCCCCAACTTCCAACTCCCAACTTTAATTTAATTTACCGAGGTTTGATGATGAATAATGACGACCGATTGCATGTTGTTTTAGGTGCGAGTGGCGGACTTGGCAGTGCCGTGGTGTGGCAACTAGTTCAGCAAGGTAAACGGGTGCGAACTGTTTCACGCTCCACTGACAGATTTGATTTAGGGCATCGGGTTGAAGTTGTGCGGGGAGATATCACCGATCCCACTCAGATGCGGATGATTTGCCAGGACGCAGCGGTAATTTACCACTGTACTAATGCGCCCTATCCTGAATGGACAAAATCATTGCCACCGATGATGGATGCAGTCATTATGGCTGCTGAAACTTCAGGGGCAAGAGTGGTGTATGGAGACAATCTCTATATGTATGGTCAGGTTTCAGGGCTAATTACACCAGATTTACCCGATCGAGCCACTGGGAAAAAGGGATTGGTTCGATCGAAGATTGCAGCGCAACTGATGACGGCACATCGATCGGGTCGAATTCAAGCCACGATCGGTCGATCGTCTGATTTCTTTGGCCCTGGAGTTTTGAATTCGATGATGGGGGAAGTGGTGTTTCAAGCGTTGGTAGA
>JANNDQ010000311.1:0-2984 GCA_031387965.1 Chamaesiphon sp. OTE_75_metabat_567 | reverse complement strand
CCAAGCTAGATACACTATTCGCAGATGCCCAGATCCCCGACTTCTCGGAGAAGTCGGGGATCTGTTTGTGCAAGCTAATCATCTAGCAGCAGTTTTTTGAAACCAGTACTATTAGGTAGATTGTGGTCTGCCAGAAATTGTTGATAAACTAATTCATCCTGCATCTGCATCTTGACATATTCAGTTTTCGGTAACGTACCCGATCGCAATCCAGCATACTCCGAATAACTAGAAAACTCCCATTCTTCCGGTTGCTGAACGAGATTTGCTTTGACTGGATTGAGATGAATATAACGTGAGAGATGAATCAAATAATCGGTTTCCGTGACGTGAATACTTTGAAAACGCCATCGATCGACTCTCAGTGTCGGGTTAAAATAGAACTAACCCAACTCAGTACCCATCAGCCTCCTTATGTCACTTGAATCGCCAACCACCGTGCGCGACAACTTACTTAGCGTCATCCAAACCACCCCAGAAGCAGATCTTCCCGAACTCCTGGCAATCGTGCGAGATTTTCAGCAAAGAACACTCGATCGCAATCCAGCCCAGATCCAATGGCAAAAAGCCGTCGATGCTATTAATACCCAAGATTCAGCAAAGATCGAGCAAAGAAAAGCCAATATCTCCAAATTAATTGCCACCTTGAATGAAGACGACGATATCGAAGAACAGCAACAAGCACTAACTGATATTCGCTCGATCGATCGCGTATCAATCTAAAACCAGATGACTAAAATTATTCTGCTAGATTCAACACCCGTCGGTTTGATTACCAACCCTAAATCCACACCTTTATCAACTGAATGTCAGCAGTGGTTCTCCAGCTTATTCGACAGAGGCTATAGTGTCGTTCTACCCGAAATCATCGACTACGAGGTGAGAAGAGAATTACTCCGAGTCAATCGAGCTAATAGTATTCGTAGACTCGACTTGCTCAAATCGGAAATCATTTATTTACCCATCACCACAGAAGTCATGCTCAAAGCCGCCCAAATGTGGGCACAAGTGAGGCAGCAGGGTAAACCAACCGCAGATAATAAAGCTCTCGACGGAGATGTAATTTTAGCCGCTCAAGCCATCCTAACTGGTAACGACGAGCATCAATCGATTGTAGCTACCAGCAATCCCAAACATCTATCTTTATTTGTCGATGCGCGAGACTGGCAAGATATCTGAATTAGCAATTAAATATCTTCTGACTAATTGAAGGAAATAAATATAGTTTTCGCGTTCAAAGAAAATTAACTGACGATTATTTCCCCGATTGTAAATATGATAAAAATTCCCAACTTGCAGGGGCATCCGTCGTACTGGCATCTGCTTGAAATAAAGGCAATCGACCTTAGTATTCCCCAACATCCCCCTCAGATCCCCGACTTCTTCAAGAAGTCGGGGATCTGGTACCCTACCACTAGCTACCGATTATTTGTCAACCATTCTAGCTCGATACTTTATTTATTGAGATTGCCATCCAACCAAGCTAATAAATCCTCAATCTTGGCAAAATCTAACAAAGCTTCACCTAGATCCTCCAACTGCACCAGTGATAAAGCCTTAACCCTAATTTCCGCCTCGATCGGCACATTTCCTACTCGTCGAGTCAATTGACGCATGATTAAAGCTTGCCCTTCTTCGGTGCGACCCTCTGCGCGACCCTCCTGACGACCAACTTGTTGAGCCTCTTGAATCTTCTCAATATACAGTGCGGATAGTCTCATGGCTAAATTTCGCTCCTCTGGCTCGATCGGTTGTTTCGACTCTAGTTCTAGTTTAAGCGATAAAAATAAATCTAAGGCATTACCTTTATACGGACTATTAGCTGGTAAATTGGCAACTTCAGTAATTGCATTTTCCTGTACCGTTCCTTTGCCCATCAACCGAAACCATAATGTTTCAGGGGTGCGGGGTAGTTGATGAATGACGATGATACCCGTTTGGAGATGAATAGGTAACAAATATACTCCCTGTCCCCATTTCGGATCTTGCACTGCTCCAAATCCAGCCAACGTCGGCGCTGCTAACGTCGGTGTGAGTATCCATAATTGAGGTTTGATTTCGGCGGTATCTGTCTGTTTGAGTCGTTTGCGTTCTCGTGTCAACTCTTGTTGAATCTCAAATAACTTGGCAATACACATCTGGATCTCGCCGACACCAACGGGATTACGAAATGGTTCAAAGATGGCTGGTTGAGTAATGCAGCGGGCTAATAAACCGATCTGATGATCGGGCGGAATCTGTTGAGTCGGTTGGAAGTAGATATCTACGGCTTTGGCTTCTGGTTGGACGTTGCGCTCGATCTCTACGCCACCAAAGGGCGTGAGTAGTAGTTCAAATAAATTTTTCGCAAACTCGTCGTGGGGAAATTGAGACATATCACTCCTGAGACTGCATTGCTACGACAGCAGTAGCAACAGGCAAAAATAGCGTCAATGGTCGTTCGGGAATTGCCACAAAGCCATTAACTTCATAGAAACGTTTTGCCCCATCATCCAAAGCATGAACCAAAATATAGGCAACCCCAATACTTTGTGATGCCGTAATAATTCGATCGAGTGCATCTTGCAGCAAACTTAGACCAATTTTCCGTTTTTGATATCGCAAATCGACAGCCAGCCGACCGATTAGTGCTGCGGGAATGGGATCGGGCATATTGCGCTGTTTTGCCTTAGGTAGTTCGATCTGATCGATCGCTGCACTACTGAGACAATAATAACCGATGACAATTTCACTATTCGTTACTACAAATGTCCGCGATACACCGAGCACCTGATTTTTCCACGCCCGTTTGTCCAGCCATTCATTGAGCGAGTCAACACCACAATCAAAATCTGTGACTAGATGAGTAGATGTTAAGGAAACAGGTGGCTGTAACGGCAATGGTTCTATGCCCAAGGTGCTTTAACCTGCATGAGTTTACGCAAGCCTTCGGAAGGTTCGGGTGGAGAATCGAGCATTTGACAAAAGTTAGCAAACGTCTCTTC
>JANNDQ010000534.1:0-1527 GCA_031387965.1 Chamaesiphon sp. OTE_75_metabat_567 | reverse complement strand
CCGGTATGCTTTGCCAGCAATAAAATTAAATATAATTTAAGCTTATTATTCTCATATTTTGCAAACAACAAATCTAGGAGAGAAATATGATTTACGATATTCGCCAACTATAGGTATCATAATCTGGATGCTTGCCGTGATAAGCATAAACACTATAACCGTCTGGAAATTCTAAAGCTGATTCTCCATCGCCATGCAAGTATTTGTTCTCATCAAATAACATTTTAGCAGGACGAGGACAAGCGATACATACTCGCTCAAACCTCATTAAAAACCCACAGTAGTGAATGATTTGTTGGATCGCTTCCCATTTTTGTCGATCGTATTCTAATTTTAGTACCGAAATACAGAAATCAATAAAACACGCATGGATAGACCATATTGCTGGGCGTGTTATGCAGCTTGTGAAGTCAGAAGTGTATTGGTACTCTAATTCTGGATTGAATTTGTCTAAATCGATCGTCAATTGCTCCCTCAAACAATTTGATTCAAAGGGAAAACTAGAAATAACTGGGTTCTCTTCAGTCCAGTAATATGGAGGATCTACATACCTCATTCGATTTGCTAATCTAACTCGCAAGTCAAATGTTATTTGTCTATTAATAATATTGGTTAAATGGTCGAATACTCTTTTTGAAAATTTAATATCTAAATTTCGTCCCAAGTAACTTTGTGGACGTTCACCAACTCTGGCGAGTGATTGAATTGCTTGTAATGGATTATCATAAAACACGATTTCCGGTTCTGGATAACTAGAAAGTCGATAAGCTGTATCGATCGCTGCAATTTCTCGATCTCGATCTAGGAGTGCTGTCGAAATGGAAATAGGGAGCCATTTATCGCGATAAACAGGTATTAATAATTCCTGTTCGGGTGTTAATGCGGTAATGATAGATTTTTTTGCCATCTTGACCTCTATTTTATGACAATCGATCGTTAAATATTAGATAGCTCATGATGATAAGTCGGTTTGCAGTAGGGGCAATTCATGAATTGCCCCTACTGCAAATTTACGGATATCTCCGAGTTTACATTGTGGCATCACAACAGGACAATTTACACTTACTCAATAAATTCCGAACTGGAAATCGATCGACATCCAAAGTATTCAGGTAAGATTGAGGGCAACCCGATTACTCAAAGGTGAGCATTAATTACCTTGACGCTACTCTCTACCATCGCTGCATCACCCCTATCCCTGCAAGATATCGCCCAGCGGGACTTACTTCAGGAGCTAATTGCCGATCGAAGATCGCCTAATACGCGGCGGACGTATACTAAGGCATTGGTAGACTTTTTCATGCAGGTAGCTAATGCTGCACCTACGCCGGAACTAGTCGGGGAGTTTTTGAAACTCGATCGATATCAGGCGATGACATTGGTATTGAGGTATCGGCGGATGTTGACAGATCGCGGGTTGGCTCCTTCGACGATTAATACCCGACTGGCGGCGATTAAAAGTTTGGTGGGGTATGCGCGGAAAGTAGGGGAATGTCACTACGATCTGGCGGATGTGGAAGGGGTGAG
>JANNDQ010000291.1:0-4197 GCA_031387965.1 Chamaesiphon sp. OTE_75_metabat_567 | reverse complement strand
GCGATCGTTTCCAAGGTTCAACGTAGTCTAGCGATCAGTGCCAATGTTGCTCTGACTGGAAACTCTACACCGATCGATTTGGCTATTGCACTCTCAATCTAAAGATGTTTCAGATCGAGTCCAGTAGCTGTTCGATCCTAGTACCGAACTTCTGCAATTCTCAATTCCTGGCGTACTTGGGCGATCGATTTGTGCCAGTTGCGTTCGTAGGGATAAGCCACGAGTGAGCGACTGCGCCAACCACCGATGAAGCCCCGCAGAAGATTTGCGATTAATTGGGGAATAGATTTCCAGTTACCAATCGCAAACCAAGGAGTCCAAGACAACACAAATAGATTGAGTAGATCCCAGTATTGAACAAACATAAATGCTGCCAGTCCAAACTCGCCGAGTGGAGAACTATCAAAACCAGTGATAATGTGTTGCACATCATGAGCGATCGCTAGTCGATGCTCAAAGGGATCTTTGTCTAGTTCCTGATTGATAAAAGTATCCGGTGTAAAGCCTTGCCCAAACATATGTCTGGCATAAGCACCACCGAGCGTGTCTGGCGGTAACTCGATCAACTCAGCTAGATCAACAACCACAACCCAATCGTGAATCGCCACTGCTTGACGAGATAACCTGGCTATTACCATTCGTTGCCACCGACTATATCGCCCTGCTTCGAGAATATGTAAAATTCCCTGAGCGGGATTAGGCATAAATACCCGATAAGCACACCATAATTCGCGCCAATTAATACCGCGCTGATTGCGTAAACCTTGATTTAAGAAAGTTGTCATGATGTTTAGCTCCTAATATTTTCAAATGGATTAATTCTCGATAGCTGGTGAATTGTTACCGCCCAATCGACGGCGGGCAGTTTCTTTTTTACCGACAGATGGCACATGCCCAGTTGCAGCTGCCAAGCCAAATATCGGCATATTGACATAGATAGATTCTGATTGTCCCGCACCGACTAAATAAGTCTCATGCCAAATCCCGACACTCCCGTCATTACCAATTGATTTGTTAAATGCTCGCCATGATTCCAAATGCGGATCGTCAGCATTCCGCGCGAAATACTCTAGCGCCTCAAAGGATTTCCAATAGGTAATTAAAACCACTCCAATTGGAGAAATCCGAAAAAATGTTTCGTGCCCTAAAAAACCTTTTTCTGGATATCGATAGAGCGAACTTAACATCGGTGCCATTGCCTGTACAGTAGGCACCCATTTATTGACAGCCCAAATATTATTTACTCTCAAGCCAATTAAAAAGACGACAAATGATTCATCAATCTCGGCACTAAATCGCCCTGGAACTACTTTTGACATATCCAATCCTCAAAGGTTTGATTCGTTTAATGCAAAAATGTGAAGGTTCGTTCGCGGTAGCAGAGCGTTTGCCCCAGAAATATCGTAGGCAAAGCCTAATCGACCCTTACTAACTTAGTTGCATATACCAATACTATATTAACTTAGTAGAATATGCAACTAAGTTAATATAAGATCGCGATTGTTACTCGAAAATCTACAGTTCACTAGTTTCTTACTTCCACATGGCTCTATCTCATGCAATTCTCGCCGCACTAAATGACTGCCCTTGCAGCGGCTACGATCTCGCCAAAAGATTCGATGGTTCGGTGGGCTTCTTTTGGAATGCCACCCACCAGCAGATTTATCGAAAACTGATCGAGCTAGAACAGCAGAACCAGATCGCTGCTCAACTGATCCATCAGGAGCATCGCCCCGACAAGAAGATTTATACCCTCACCAGTCAAGGCGAGGAGTCATTGCGAACATGGATCGAAACACCCAGCATAGTCAGTCCGCTCAAGGATGAACTATTAGTCAAAATATTTGCTGGATCGATCGCATCACCCCAGACGATTGTGGCAGAACTCCAACATCATCGCGTTCAACATTTAGCAAGTTTGCGTACTTACGAATCGATTGCTGCTCAGTACTTTTCGGATCGATCGAAACTCAGTGCTATCGGGCGTTATCAATACATCACCCTCCGTCAAGGAATCAGATTAGAGACAGAATGGCTAGCATGGTGTGATGAATCGATCGATCTTTTAGAGTCGTAGCTCGATCCCTATTTGCAATTAACGTCCCTGTAAAACTCGATCGACTAATTAACTTTTAAGCAACACCATAATCAGTATAAGGACGCTTGTACGGAGGATGTAAGCCCAAGACTATATCTTCTCTAGCCACACCCATCTCTACCAACTCCTCTGCTGGATTTCTATCAGTCAAATTTTGTTGTAGCCACACTTTCCCATCCTTGATATCCAGATGTACAATACAACGATAAATTCGATTTAAACCTTCCCAACCTACATTCATCCACTGGTAATGATCGTGCTCAATATCTAAGACTAACTCCACATCAACATCCTGACTAGAACTATCTTCACTTGCATAGCGGGTAATTAAAGCCTTTACTGATGCCCGATACTGTTCTAATTTGTCCATTTCTCAATTAACGTCCCTGTAAAACTTGATCGACACTCAAGTCCAAATCGCCGAAGATACTCGAAACAATCAAACTATCACCAGTGTATACTTTCTCCTCATACAAACCTTCCACCCATTCTAGTACTGTTACCCGTTGCTCAAGCGGATCGACAATCCAATATTCAGCAATTCCTCGCGCCGCATATTCCGTGCGCTTGTAACGATAGTCGCGATTTTCTTGCTTAGGGCTGACAACTTCTACAGCTAATAATGGTGGCGGCATATCCATTAAAACGATCGATCTAGTCGCCCCATTCATTTCAGCAGCCAACTCTTCAGATAACACTAATAAATCTGGAACACGCACTGATACCCGCGCTCCGCTGACAGCTATTTCTGTGCCAATTCTCAGTCGATAGCTAGGAACATCTAAGCCAAGAAAAAAAGCAAATAAAAAGGATGCAATCCGCTGGTTGACATCGCTTTCAGATGGTATGGCAATCAATTCTCCATTTTCTAATTCATATAGGTAATCCGTGCCGTCATCATAGGCAAGGAATTGTTCTAGAGTCATTTTCTGGGTAGCGACAGTCATCCCAACACCTCTGGCAAGAGTATATTTCACAATCCTAACATCTCCACCTCACTGCACGAAGCAACAAATTAATGAGAACCGAACCAGCTCGAATCGCATTACCGAGTGAAAATTGGCACAATATAGGGAGTAGAGTTATTACCCAATCGTTAACTGAACTATGAAACTGTCCAGACTAGGTTACTCGATCGCGGCGATCTTTTTAGTAGTTTTGACCTGCTTACCCTTGCCCGCCTCAGCAGCGGTGCCAGTGAGGGCGATGACTAATGATGATGGTGGGAGTAGTTTTGTCAGCAAAGCCGTCGATTTGGTGGGAGCGGCGGTAGTGCGAATCGATACCGAGCGCACGATTACGGGGCGAACCGATCCATTTACTGGGGACGAGGCGATGACCGGATTGTCACATCCACAACTATTGCGCGGTCAGGGTTCGGGCTTTATTATTGATCGAGATGGAATTATTTTAACTAATGCTCACGTTGTCGATCGAGCGGACAAGGTGACTGTGATTCTCAAGGATGGGCGCAGCTTGGAGGGTAAGGTGCAGGGTGTCGATCCTGTTACAGATCTGGCTGTAGTAAAAATTAGTGGGGCAAAGAATCTCCCGATCGTCCAATTAGGTGATTCGGATATTATTAAAGTAGGGGATTGGGCAATCGCCGTGGGCAATCCATTTGGGCTAGATAATACTGTTACCCTTGGGATTGTCAGTACACTCAAGCGTGCCAGTGCTACCGTCGGCATGACCGACAAACGCCTCGATTTCATTCAAACCGATGCCGCTATCAATCCTGGCAATTCCGGTGGTCCATTGCTCAATGCCAAAGGACAAGTAATCGGCATCAATACTGCCATTCGAGCCGATGCAATGGGAATTGGGTTTGCGATTCCGATTAATAAGGCTAAAACAATTTCGACTCAATTAGCAAGAGGTGAAAAGGTTTCACACCCTTATTTGGGCGTACAAATGGTGACGCTAACCCCAGAAATTGCGGCTGAGAATAATAACGATCCTAATTCACTTTTCCAAATCCCTGAAGTTAATGGGGTATTGGTAGTAAAAGTGTTGCCCAATACAGCAGCATCAATTGCAGGAATGCGTCGTGGTGACGCAATTTTGGAAGTTAATGGTGAAGTAATTCGCGATGCTAG
>JANNDQ010000532.1:0-2580 GCA_031387965.1 Chamaesiphon sp. OTE_75_metabat_567 | reverse complement strand
CGCCGTAAATTTCTGACCGTTTTCAATGGCAGTAATTAGCTGATCGGGATCTGAATAATCAAGTAACTTTTGGAGTCCAATTACCGATCGATTGAACTGAACATTGACTCTTGATTCACTGATAGCCGTAAATGTGGCGACGATCAACACCACCCCATTCAAACCTGGAATCAGACTACTAGCTTCAGCGATATTATAAATCGCGCTAGTAGTTGGACGGATACATTGATAAATTTCGCCGAGTTGTACCAGCGGAAACTTGTCAATTCCGAGCAAACTTTCGCTACTAGTGTAAAGTAGTCGCCAATTTCCGGCTAATAGATCGAGCGCCGTTGTCAGTGGGCGGGGATGGGGATTTCGTAATTCTAATTCGGCAATTGCGGCGAGGATCGCTTGGCGTTCGATTTTGGTAGCGAGGATACCGCGATTCTTTCCAGCGATGGCTGCAAGTAGTTTGGCTGTGGGCATAAAAATTTACGAGTAATCGTGGATTATTACGGGAGCCAGTGTCGAGATGTGAACTGTGTAGATTTTTCTGCCTATCCTAAAATGATAGACTATGAGAACTTAAAGCTAATTAATTCATCATGGCGGACAACCTCGATACTCTCGATCTCGATCTTTTAGATACATTTATTAACCCCGCCCTCAAACAACAGCCCCGCTATGAACCCGCTCCGGTAATTGCGGTGCAAAGAAATACCTCAATCCTCGAATGGCTCGAATCTCAAGGCAGACTGATCGATCGGGATGAACGCGATCCAGCCATCTCTGCGCTAGATCAACCAAATCTAGACGAAGAACTATTTGAAGACGATCGCGCCTATCAAGAAGAAGAAGATAATGATGATTCTGACGATAGCGACGACGCTTAGATTCAACCTCCAGGTATTAAGATTAACTGGTAAATAAAAGTAGCAATCAAATTACCTGGGGGAAAATAGATGGAGAGCAAATCGGCAACTGTCAGAGGTTTCAATCCTACGGGGACTGGATTACTAATTTTATTGGCAATTGTCTTAACTGGATCTTTGATGTGGCTGGACTTCCAAGCTGCGGGTGGATCGATTGGATCTCTACTGCTACCATTCTTAATTTCCACCTCGCTAGTAGCGGGGATTGGCTATCTGGCGATTCCCCTACTCAAGCGACTCAAAATGGGTCAATTCATCCGCGAGGATGGCCCTCAAGCGCACTTGAAAAAGGCAGGCACCCCAACGATGGGCGGCGTGTTTATCGTGCCCACTGGGGTGATTTTGGGGGTAATCTGGTCACAGTTTAATCCTGATGCGATCGCCGTTGCCGCTACAACTTTGGGATATCTGGCAATCGGTGGTGTGGATGACTGGAAAAGCCTGAGTGGTCGCAAAAATGAAGGTCTCACACCCAAGAGTAAGTTGGTGTTACAAACAGTCATTGCGATCGCTTTTTGTGGGTGGGCAATGCACAGTAGAGGCAATGGAATTACCAATGTTTATTTACCTTTTAATCTAGTTTTACCCCTGGGTTTGTTATTCTGGGGACTGGCAGTGTTTACACTCCTAGCTGAGAGTAATGCTACCAATCTTACTGATGGTGTCGATGGACTTGCTGGCGGTACGGGTGCGATCGCATTGGCTGGTTTGGCGATGATTATTTTGCCGAGGGAGCCGCAACTGGCGATCTTCTGTATTTGCCTGAGCGGTAGCTATCTGGGCTTTGTCGTCCACAATCGCAACAAAGCCAAAGTCTTCATGGGCGACACTGGTTCTCTGGCTCTAGGTGGCTCTTTAGCCGCAGTAGGAATTCTCACTCAGAACATCTGGGTGCTATTGATTGTAAGTGGAATTTTTGCGATCGAAGCTTTATCTGTGGTGCTTCAGGTGAGCTACTACAAAGCCACGAAGGATGCTGATGGCAAAGGTAAACGATTGTTTAAAATGGCACCAATTCATCATCATCTGGAGTTGAGCGGTTGGACGGAAACTCAGGTGGTGGGCGTGTTTTATGTGATCGAGGTAGTACTGGTATTAATTGGGTTAGCAAATAGACATTAAATAATTTGAAGTAACTCCATGCCCTCTCTCGACATCAACCGCGCTCAGACAGCCGCAGAACATGGACAATGGTCGATCGTCACCGATATTTTACAAGACTTAGCCCTCATCCAAATTGAGGAGCGTCAAGTAGTCTTAGACTTGGGGCTTCAGGTGTTGCTGCAAGGTAACCCTGACCAGCAGTGGGAGATTGCCAAAATCATCCCCAAGCTGGGTGAAATTGCCGTCCAACCGCTGTTAGAGATAGTAAATGACGATGAGGTTGATGTCGAAGATCGATGGGCTGCGGCGCGGATTTTAGGCAGCTTTAGCCAACCTGAGGTGGTGATGGCGCTGGTGGAATTAATTAGCCAACCTGAGGATCTAGAACTAACTGCGATCGCGATTGGTGCGTTAACCAAGATTGGCACAGAGGCAATCTCTGCTTTGACAGATCTACTAGCGACAGCAGAGCGGCTGGTAGCTGTGAGAATTTTGGCACAGATTCGCCAATCACAAACGATCGAACCGTTGCTTCAGGTAGTCAATGATCTCGATCCGGAGA
>JANNDQ010000281.1:0-7823 GCA_031387965.1 Chamaesiphon sp. OTE_75_metabat_567 | reverse complement strand
CTGAGCTGGAGTCAAGCTGCTGGCTTGAATTCCGGTCAGGATTGCTAAGGTTTGAGCACCAAAGTTAATGGTAGTATCCGCACCAGCTTGAGTTAATTTCAGCGTGGTGGCACTAATGCCCAAACTCTTGGCACCCTGAATTCCGATCACGTCGGTACCGATTTGGAAATCCGAAATCGTATTAGCAGCAGCCGGAAGTTCGGCATTAGCAATCCAGAATTGGTCGGCACCAGCACCGCCAGAGAGGATATTACCGCCGCCAGCACTGACAAAGAACTTGTCGTTACCATTGCCGCCTAAACCGCGACCATTGGTGCCCAGGAAGAGGGTATCGTTACCATCACCGCCAGAAATCCGGTAATCTTTGGCATCGTTCGCCTCAAAAATATCGTCGCCAGCACTGCCAAAAACGCGGTCGTTATTACCCACATAAATGGTGTCGGCACCGCTACCAGCATCGATTCGGTTGAAACCAGTATTGGCACCGCCGATCGATACGTCTACAGTATCGTTACCCGTACCCGTGAAGACGGTGGTATTGAAACCGCTAAATCCGGCGGTTGCGCCGGCAAAGAGGGTGTCGCTACCTGATGTCCCCGAAACTAGGGTTGGTGCGGGAACTGGGGCGGCACTCAAGCCGACGCGGGGGTCGATGTTCAGGGGTTTGTCGAGAGTGATTTGGACAATTTCATTATTGTCGATTCCAGGTGGACGACCGATCGAGAACGGATAGTTATTATCATTAGCAACTAGGATTGTATTAGCATCGATGACTAGTACATTCTCGATCGTCACAAACGGCATCCGATAAGTCGTACTGCCGTCTTTATTCAAGTCCTGAGGGTCAGGAATATTCAATAAGTCGGCGACTTCCTCTTTGGCAACATTACCGTTGGCATCTTTCTTGGATAAATCTACTTTGTAGACCTTCTTGAATTTAGCCAGATCGCCCTGTCCGCCATCGCGCTCGATCACCAGATATTCATTGTTATTAATAACAGTCATATCACCGATCGCGTTGCCGACCGCTTCCATTTTGTAGAAACCCAGTTGACCTTTGTATTTCTGGGTAGCAACGTCAAATTCATAGATGCGGAGAGAGCCAGCCGGATCGCCAAATACCGTACCTTCAAGGAGGGGATACAGAGTTGACTTATCTGGCGAAATTCCCATCCCTTCAAAACCCTTAGAACTGCCCAAATTAGCTACGGCAGGCGTACCGACAAATTTGTCGCGCACTAAGTCGCCAGTGCCAGGGAAATCGGTGAAGAAGGCATCAACACCGAGATTGATGTACTGTTCTAATTCTTTTTTGGGGTCGCCTTTGTAGTCTGATGCGAGGAAGAAACCTTCGCTGCGGAAGGTGTAGGGATGTACTTGTAAGCCAGCCTTGTGAGCATCTGCCACTAGAGTAGTGGGAGTACCCAAAACGCGATCGGCTTCACTCTGTTGTCCATCTCCATTGAGGTCGTCTGGCTTGCCATCTTTGTCTACATCCACAGTGCTGGATGGGATAATTAGCCGCTTGTCGGGGCCGATTCCTGCTGCATACTTGCTGATGTTTGCTAGCTCTGCGGGTTTGGTCAAGTCGCCGTATGTCCGCGCATCGCCACTGAGGGTAAAGTCGTAGGGTTTACCAGCCGCACCGCCGAATAGTTGGACTAAGGGCACATCAATCTTGGCAGCGGGCATGATGATATCGTTAATCTCTTTGAGGTTGCTAACCTCAAAGGATTGGATGAAGACGCGGCTGGGGTCGGTGAAGTTGCTCGCAACTAGGGTGTCAACGAGTTTTTTACCGAGGTTGACATTGATTTTGGTTGTGCCGTCAAGCAGGGTACCTTGAGATGCAAAGTAGCTGGGGTGCTTAGTTTCGGGGTAGATGCCGATTTTGCGTCCAGTATCTTTTTCGACCTGTTTTACTAAGTCGATCACTTCTTGGAAGGTGGGGACTTTTAGCCCATCGTTATCGTAGGCGGTGCCGCGCAGGGCTGGTAATCGTTCGATCGCATTCAGGGTCTTAATTTCAGCGAGAGTAAAGTCTTCAGCGAACCAGCCGCCAACTTTAACACCATCGAGAGTTTTCACCGTTAAGCGGTTAGCAAATTCGGGCTTGAGATGGACGTTGGTACTGGTGTTGGTAGTGGTAATTTCAAATTTACCAGCAGCATCGCGTTTGATTGTACCGTCGGCATTCAAGTTGACAACAGCTAGCATCGGCTCGTGACGGGCGATGAGGATGCCATCTTTAGTTACGACCAGATCTGGCTCGACGAAATCTGCGCCATCGGCGATCGCCAGTTTATACGATTCGAGGGTGTGTTCGGGGCGATTGCCACTGGCACCACGATGTCCAAGTACCAAAGGAGCATTGCCATCCAAGGTTTGGAAAGTAGTCTTGGCTAGGACAGCGGGGTTTTGGGGCGATCGTACAACTGGACTAGTCAGCTGATCACGCGCTGCGTCAGCAGTCCCAGGGAAATCTGAGAAGAAGCCATCAACGCCAGCATTGATAAAAGCTTTGTATTCTTCGAGTGGATTGCCGCCGTAGTCGGATGCTAGTCGTCGCGCTTCGTTACGGAAGGTGTAAGCATGAACGAGCAGTCCCGCTGCATGAGCGTCGGTAACTAGACTAGAGGCAGGAAGTAACGTGCGATCGCTATCATTTACCAAGCCATCCTTATTGACATCATCAGCTTTGCCATCTTTATCGGTATCGACACCCTTGCTAGAGATAATCATCGGCTTCCACGGGCCAATTCCATCCGCATAGGTGGCAATTTCAGCTAAACCTGCTTTGGTTTGAAGGTCGCCGTAGGTGCGCTTGTCACCTTTGACGGTGAAGTCGTAGGGCTGCCTGTTGACATCCTCATACAGCAGGGAACCATCGAGGGCAACATCGTAAGCATCCAAGAGCTGTACCAACGGCAGGTTAGTCTTACCGTTGAGTTCCTTGAGGTTGGACACTTCAAAGGATTGGATGAAGACGCGACTGGGGTCGGTGAAACCAGTCTTTTGGAGCGTTGCTAATAGCGGTTCTTCTAGCGATAATTTGAGATTGTCGTGGAAGGTGGGGTGCTTGGTTTCGGGATAGATGCCGATCTTTTTGCCAGTATCGGCTTCTACTTGCTTGACAAGGTTAATAATCTCTTCGAGTGTAGGGATTTCATACAAGTTATTGAATACCTGTGTCCGCTCACTTTGCGGCATAATCGCCCGTAAAGTCTTGATTTCTGCCAAGGTGAAGTCTGACGCAAAAAATCCTTCTTCGGCTACGCCATCGACCATTTTGGTTGTCTTACGGCTAGCAAACTGGGCTAGATCCTTAACGTTGGTAGTATTAATCATGTTTGGCTCGTGCCGCGCAATTAGTACACCATCTTTGGTCGAAACTAAGTCCGGTTCGATGAAATCGGCACCACGTTCGATCGCCAGTTTATAAGCACCGAGTGTATGCTCTGGTAATTCACCACTTGCACCACGATGTCCAATCACGATCGGCGCTTTGCCACCTAAAGTTTTGAGATTACTAGCAGCGGGATTGGGGGTGGCGATCGGTGCGTCCAATAATTTACCGCTAGCATCAAAATGCAACAGGTAAGGGCCAAACTCATCACCGATCCAGATTGAACCATCTTTGGCAAGATTTAATGACTCAATATCAAAGTCCGCTCCAGTGAGGAGTCGATCGGCTGTGCTATCGTTAACGATTTTGAATCCAGCTTTTTTATCTGGATCTGATAGCTGAATAAAGTTACCAACTTTTACCGTTCCATCGCCGCCCAAACCTTGAAAACTAGGATTAGCTTTGTAAATGCGGAGCAGAAAATCATTACTATTATTTTTTGCGCCAAAGCCGTTATCAGCCATGAACCAGTAATTGCCATAGACATCGGCAAATTGAACTGCACTAAAACCTTGAACGGGCTGACTAATAAAAGGAATAGTTCGACCATTAGTACCAGTTAGCAGAGCACCAGAGGCTGGCCCAGGTGCAAAAGTATCAGCGGGAAGTGATGCGAAGCCTTTTAATGTAGTCATAGTCAGTTTTGAGTGTTTTCTATGAGGAAAATTAGAAGTTTGCTAATTTTTTAGGCATAATTGCCACACCACAATATCAGCTACAGGTTAAGGATTAGTTATTTTAAGGTGACTGTTTTTACAGATTGCACATATTTTTATCTGAGCAAATATGTGATGTTTTACACACTAAGATGTTAGCGATAGTTTCGATCGCATCAACATTTTTCAGAATACATATTGCACGAAGTTGTATAAATTTCATTTTAGATTCAGTGATGAAATTACCGATCGTTCATTTAGATCTAATTACCATACTCATCAGAGAATTAGTTTCAAATGGGGTCGAAATCGATCGAAGTATGAAAAATAAGGATGCAATGTGTACATTGCATCCTTATTTGGATTGGATTAATGACTTGACAAGTTACAGTCTATATAATCGGCGCAGCAATTTTCCAACTAAGATCGACAATAGGAGTAGAAGTCAAGCCAGCGGAGAGGACAGTAGCACCATCCATATTCCAGATCGAAGTAGCACCATTGTCATTGCGCCAGAGGATATCTGATTTACTATCCCCATTGAAGTCACCAGTACCAGCAATCTTCCAGCTATTATCCACAGAACTGATCGAAGTCAGACTAGTAGAAAGAACAGTAGCACCATCCATTTTCCATAGGGCAATACTACCATTGTCATTGCGCCAGAGAATATCAGACTTGCCATCGCCACTAAAGTCAGCAGTTCCAGCAATCTTCCAATCAGTAGTGACATTGGCAACAATGGTACCACTAGTTTTAGTTGCACCATTCATCTGCCATAGAGCGACACTACCATTGTCATTGCGCCAGAGAATATCAGACTTGCCATCGCCACCAAAATCACCAGTTCCAGCAATCTTCCAATCAGTAGTGACATTGGCAATAGTGCTACCACTAGTTTGAGTTGCACCATTCATCTGCCATACGGCTACACTACCATCATTATTGCGCCACAAGATATCAGACTTCTTGTCACCGTTGAAATCGTTCTTGACGTTGCTGATAGGAACATTACTACCTGCTATGAATTGGGTATCGGTAGCAAAATCTTGTTTGAGATTCTCGGAGCCAATAGTCACAGCTCTGGCAATGCTGCTATCGACGATACCATCATTGTTAAAGTCGCCGCCAAAAGTAACGGAGTAGGTGCCAGGAGCAAGGCGCAGACTGTATCCACCTGAAGAAAGGCTAGTTGTAGAAAAGGTTTGCCCATTACCAGCGGCATTAACAGTGATATTTCCTAAGCCTTCTCCGACTGTGTAAAAATCGTCGTTGGCAACTCGATCTGTGTACACAACCCCTGTCAGAAAAGCATTGGTGCCAGAATCTCGACCAAAGTCTTGAGTGACAAGGACAGAATTGTAGCCTTGATAAGCCCCTGCGAGCGTACTAATCCCAATTTCGCGGTAGGTGGGAGACATCATGCTGACGCGATGCCCTCGACCAGAATAGTTATCATCAATGAAGAGATCTTCGTGTCGTTGAGCAGTTTCAGTGGTTAAATTAGGCGTTCCACTTGTGCCCCCCCACGCGATATTTTCACCAAAGTTGCTCCAGCTATATCCGGTATTTGTAATCCGAGTCGAAATTTGGCTGCCACCTGCGCCTGTATGAGAAAATCTATTGTTTGCCAGCATCCACTGGCTGTGACCCTGAGCGGCTTGAAAGAGGTTTAGATTAAAAGCCAACGGCTGACTGGCAGCGGTTGAAATGGTACCACTCGGCAGTCCTTCATTGAGATCGCCTCGGAGCAACCGATTTGCTTCTGCTTGCGGATTGGAGCGAGCACGGTTAAGTATCTCCAGCATGTACTGATCCTGGGCGGTTGGTTCGATCGTCATAATAGTTAATTTGGTACTGCAAATGTCTATGATCGGGGTTCAAACTGTTACGCGGGTGGTTTTCGATCCGCTTTCAGTTATTATGCCCCTGTAGTTAGGTGAAAGTAGCTCGATTTTTCACCGACAGAATTGGCTCAAACATTTTTTAGACTTTACCACAAACAGTAATCGGGTCAAAGTTCATTAAAGTATGAAAAATAAGGATGCAGTGTATGAACCGACCAGAAATAATCGATGTGAAAACATCGGGGATAATTAGAAATGGTGCGATCGACCCCGACCCTGCGATAATATCGATAGCCAAACCCCACCAGTGTGGGGCGAGTAAACTAACGTAAAAAATCTGATGAGACTGTCCAAAAGCCTATTTGTCACCCTTCGCGAAGAACCAGCCGAAGCCGAAATCCCCAGCCATAAACTGCTATTACGGGCTGGGTATATTCGCCGGATTGGGAATGGCTTGTATGCTTATCTACCCTTGATGTGGCGAGTATTGACTAAGGTACGCCAGATTGTCAAAGAAGAAATGGATGCAACGGGCGCACAAGAGTGTCTGCTCCCCCAGCTCCAACCCGCCGAATTGTGGCAACAATCGGGACGCTGGGATACTTATACGGCGGAGGGAATTATGTTCGCTTTTACCGACAGACATAAGCGGGAACTGGCATTAGGCCCGACTCATGAGGAAGTCGTTACGGCTGTCGCCAAAGATTTGATTAAATCTTATCGTCAATTACCGCAGCATTTGTATCAGATCCAAAGTAAATTTCGGGATGAAATTCGCCCTCGGTTCGGATTGATGCGGGGACGAGAATTTATCATGAAAGATGGTTACTCTTTTCATGCCGATACTGAGAGTCTGAAGGAAACTTATGATGATATGTACGCTGCCTACTGCAAGATGCTAACGCGATGCGGGTTAGAGTTTCGGGCTGTAGATGCTGACTCTGGGGCAATCGGTGGGTCTGGTTCTCAGGAGTTTATGGTGCTGGCGGATGCGGGTGAGGACGATGTGATGTATACATCCGATGGTAAGTATGCCGCCAATGTAGAAAAGGCTGTATCACTTGCGCCTGAAGCTGTTGCCTCAACTTTTACTAGCTATGAAATCAAGGATACGCCCAATACTAACTCGATCGAGAAACTAGCAAAATTCCTCAACTGCGACCTAACCTCAATCGTCAAAAATGTTCTTCAGCAGGCAGTCTACGATAATGGTATGACTGTGTTGGTATTAATTAGTATTCGATCGGATCGCAAGGTAAATCAGGTTAAATTAACTAATGAACTAGTAAAACTAGCGCCTAACTATGGTGCCAAAACAGTGATTGCGCTGGAGGTGCCTGATGGAGTCGCGATTCTCCAGGGGAGAGGCTCCGCCATCGATAAATGGGCAGCTAAACCATTGCCACTCGGCTACATTGCGCCTAATTTAAGTGATGAATATATCAAGGCTAGTCCCAATGTTCATCCCCAATTTCTAAGAATTGTCGATCGCACTGCCGCCAGTCTCACCAATTTTATTACAGGGGCGAATGAACATGAAAAACATCTAGTTGGCGCAAATTGGGATACTCAATTTCCCTTACCAGCAGTTGCGGTAGATGTTCAGAAAGCCCTAGTGGGAGATCGCGCCATCCACGATCCGACTCAACTACTGGAAACTGCACGCGGGATCGAAGTTGGACATATATTCCAGCTGGGGACTAAATATTCTGAAGCAATGGGTGCGACTTTTACGAATGAACAGGGGGAAGAGCAACCACTGGTGATGGGTTGCTATGGTGTCGGCGTATCTCGACTCGCACAAGCAGCCGTCGAGCAATCCTATGATAAAGATGGCATCATTTGGCCCGTGGCGATCGCTCCCTATCATGCAATTATCTGTGTGCCTAATATCTCTGACTCTGAGCAGATGGC
>JANNDQ010000227.1:0-2187 GCA_031387965.1 Chamaesiphon sp. OTE_75_metabat_567 | reverse complement strand
GTCGCCGTCCTCAAAAAACTGATCGAAGCTGGTAAAATTCATCCCGATGAAACCACCGTTGTCTACATCACTGGCAATGGTCTCAAAACCCAAGAATCGATTCAAGGCTACGTCAACGAGCCATTTGCGATCGAAGCCAAGTTAGACAGCTTTGAGCGCGCCCTAGAGCGTTCTCAGACCCTCAACCGCCTCGACTGGCAACAAACACTAGTCTAGGTTTTAGGCTTTAGGCTTTAGGGGCTAAAGTCTGAGGTGTGTCCAAATTTCACAGCCGCTCAACTCTCAATCACCCATTCCTGATTAAATGACTGTCAAAGTATTAGTTCCTACTGCACTGCAAAAGTTTACTAGCGACAAAGCTACAATAGAATGCGAAGGTAATAGCATCTCTGAATTATTAGATGCGCTGGAAGTTAGCTGTCCTGGTGTCAAAGCAAGACTCTGTGACGATAGCGGTCAATTACGCCGCTTTCTCAATTTTTACGTCAACGACGAAGATATTCGCTTCCTCAATGGTACTGAAACACACCTGAATGATGGTGATCAAGTGAGTATCGTTCCTGCTGTCGCTGGCGGTTAGAATTGGAAGCCGCTTGGGAAGCCAAGAGAGTAAAACTAGTGCTGGCGATCGATCTGATTAAGATCTGTTCTTCTAGGATATCAGGGGCAATTCATGAAGCGGCGGTTTTATTCTGGGGTTCCCCCAGAATAAAAAACCGACAAGACAGCGGCCCCCGCACGCCTTTGTTTTCCGATGGTTTAGTGAGACAAGACATTGCCCCTACCTAGGGGTTTTTTGATAATCGGTAGCTAAATTATTAACTATTAATTAATTCTAAGCCGCTTCCATCCAGTCATAGATCCGATCGAGCTGGTCGATCGTCACTAGTCCGTATTGCCATAGAATCATGGGCAGGGGGCCAGGATTGTGTTCTACTTGCTTGAGCGCGATCGCCATCGACGAAGCAGAGATAGCTAAATCATCTTGTAAAAATCGAACTAGTTTTGTTAAATGGGCAGATGTGATCATTGCCGTACCTCCGGCTAAATGTTAAAAGTATTTATTTAAAAAGAGCAAAGTATGTGCCGTTTCAGTCAGCGCTGAGCGAAAACTGATAGCGGCAAGTACTAATTTAGATCTTCACTAGTTGGAATCTAAATTACCGAAAGATGTAGTTCTGATTCTAGCACTTAAAATTCACAGGATTAGTTACAACCTGTGAAACATTGACTGTAGAGACAAGATTAATAATCTTTCGATCCAGTTGAACTGGAACCAGCTTAGGTTGTTAATTTGTTTTGCTGATACCTGCTCAACAATCTTTGTTTCTCGATCAAGAAATCAAAGACTGGCGATAACAAACATTTAATCCTGTTATCGAGTGATTGAAATCCGTACAAACACGGGGTTTTATTAAAAGTTAAATTGGAGTGTCGGTATATTTTGGTATTCTTATTTAAAGATGGATTATAGCACTGCTTTCGACGTTCTTAGGTAGAATCAGAGTTATTTAAGCCTTTTGGCTGAGTAACTGCGAATTTTTAACTGATCGCCAACCTTGAGTCGGAGTTCTGCGGCTCTACCGCCACGCAGTTCAATCACGCTATCAATAGCAGTTTTTGGGTCTGGGCCGTAGCTGGGACAAGGATCGCCCTCACAGGGTAGAATCTGTGCGCCAATGTGTTTGACTACGCCATTTGACACAAATACCATATCTAGCGGAATCAGCGTATTCTTCATCCAGAAGCTGACTGGACGGGGCGGAGAGAATACAAACAGCATACCGCGATCGCTAGCCAAGTCAGTCCGATACATCAGCCCCATCGATTGCTGTTCAGGAGTGCGGGCAACTTCTAACAGGATAGTTTTCCCACCGATCATCACTTGGCTGGTTACAGGTAGTTTTTGACCCCTTGGAGCGGGCTTGAGATCTGCTTGAGTGACGGATATATTTTTGGACGGGAGTGGTGGCGCAGACTGAACTGCCAGCGAACTGCTCAGCAGCATGATGCCGATAGCTCCACAAGTCATGCCAAATTTCAGGTGCTGTTGATTCACGATGGTATTGAAGTTGAGAGAGTGATAATTTTATCTGAATGAAAATAGCCTAAATATGTGCCTTGTTAATCTCGCAACACATAACCAACACCGCGTACTGTCTGAATCAATCGCTTGCCGCCATTTTT
>JANNDQ010000222.1:0-2038 GCA_031387965.1 Chamaesiphon sp. OTE_75_metabat_567 | reverse complement strand
GCACCTAATGTGATGCTAAGAACTGTTGCAGATTCCATATTTATTTTTATTTAAAGATCTTACTTCTCTTACAATATTAGTGAGTTTTACAAAAATTTACCAAAAATTTGAGGATCGACCTAAATTAATCACAGATCGAGGCTGTGCCCATACATCGGTACTGTCACAAAAAATCGGAATGAGATCGGTGTCGAAAACTAGAATTTTCTTTGGTACACTGAGGATGTGGAATGTTTCCACCCTCGAAATATATTATCCACTTAACATCATCGGTGACAAATGGCACAGCGCACTAAATTAGGCGATATTCTCAGACCTCTAAATGCTGAATACGGTAAAGTAGTCCCTGGCTGGGGCACTACTCCAGTAATGGCTGTATTTATGGTACTTTTCGCAGTATTTTTATTAATCATCCTTCAGATTTACAACAACTCCCTCGTCCTCGATAGTTTTTCTGTTGACTGGAGTGGTGGCGGACAATAGGATTGACCGTGACTGGAGATCGGGATGGGTTGATTCTATCCCCCCGATCGATAGCCACTGAGCATTGGTTGATGATATGAAGCTTGCCGGATCGAGTGGCAGCACTAAACCGCAGATTGTGAGCTAATTTAGCTAAAATAACAGCACAGATGTGGCAGATCCACTATCTAAAATAATTGGAAGGAAAAAGATTATGAATTTTTTTGGGATCGGCTTACCGGAAACTATCGCGATCGCTGTTGTCGTACTATTGGTGTTTGGTCCCAAGAAACTACCAGAAATTGGCAAGAGTCTGGGCAAGGCGCTCAAGGGATTCCAAGAAGCCTCGAACGATTTTCAGTCCGAGTTCAAAAAGGAAGTGGACGCGATTGAGTCCGTAGTTAAAAATCCTAGTCAAATTGAATCGACTGAGGCTGTGAATCATAACTCTGACAGTAACACGTAGGCACGACCGGATTAAGCCAGATTGATCAAGGGCAGAATAGTGGAATCTTGAGCCAATCGATCGACTAAATCACCGATACCGTCAATCCCAGTTGATTGTAAAATCTTCAAGAGATTACTAGTGTCTTCGATTAATTTACCAACATCAATCCCTGCATATGTAGGCTGATAATAAGGTAATCTTCCAATTCCTTCGCCGAGTAGAGTTACGGCACCGCGCCAGTTTCGATTGTGAAGATGGTAGCAAGCGACGGCGATTTGCAGCACACCTTGATAGAATCTTTTATCAGGATCGATCGAGTCCATCCACAGAGCTTCGAGCGTATCATGGCAGGCATAATATTCACCTGCATTGAATTCTTTGATACCTTGTGACCATTCAGGCGGGGAGTTCTGGATCATGGGTTACGAATCTAGTAAGATCGACAATAACTAATATCTGACCTCCACTATGACTCATTCTACCGATATTCCTACTCTGGTACGCTGGATGGCTGGAGATTTTAGCAATCAAGCTCAGGCGTATGAAAATCCACCATTCTTTGCACATATTCGGGTGTGTATGCGTCCGCTACCCTATGAGTTATTAGATGGAGTCGGTTTATTTCTGGAGCAGGCTTATGATTTTATGCTCCACAATCCATACAGGTTAAGGGTATTAAAGTTTGTAATCATTAATGACCGGATCGAAATCGAACACTATACGATCGATCCTGAAGCCGAGTTTCATGGAGCAGCCCGCAAACCTGAACTGTTGCAACAACTCACTCGTGACAAGATTATTAAAATGTCCGGTTGCACGATGATCACCCAGTGGACGGGGAGTACTTTTAAGGGCTATGTGGAGCCGGGACGGGGCTGTAAGATAACTCGAAATGGCAAAGATACATATTTGGACAATAGCTTTGAAATCGACCCTCATAAGCTAATTAGCCTCGATCGTGGTCGTGATATCGAAACCGATGAACATGTCTGGGGATCGATCGCTGGGCCATTTGAATTTAGCCAAACTGTCAGTTTTGCTAATGAGCTTCAGCTCGGTAAAATTGCCTAAAACCTAACTCATAGAAGATTAGATTTTGCCTCAGATCTAGATGGTGGGCAGTGCCCA
>JANNDQ010000201.1:0-1530 GCA_031387965.1 Chamaesiphon sp. OTE_75_metabat_567 | reverse complement strand
CTGGCTGAGAATCTACAGAAGGGAGGTTTTAGACCTTTGAGTACTCCTAGCGATCTAAGCGGACAAGACTAGTAGAGTCTTTGTCCAGCAATGCTTACAGCCTTAGCGTACGTTTCTGTTCCAAAACTACTCACACCCCGACGACAGCAGTATCGGGGTGTGGCGGTGGCGGCTGAAGTGGATGATGGCAAAGGGACTGTGTTGACGGTGGTGCCGACCGTGGCTCCAGCGGCGGTCTTATATTTGTATCGTGCGCGGGTAGACGATCCGCTCCATGCGATCGGCGCGGAACTGTGGCTAGGCCAGAGCAAGATTGCTGAAATTGAGCCTGTGCATACGATGGGGTTGATGCCTGCTCAGATTAAGGTGTTTCTCAAAGAGATATTGACGGCGTTTTCGGGGCAGGTGACTGGGGGTGACGTGACTCAGTTTGAGGTGCAGAAGGAGTTGTCTCCCGATTGCTGTCCGATTCGGCCTTGTCCTTTGCATCGATGACGGAATGATAGCGTATATGCTATCGTTTGCCTATGGCAACTAAAATTGTTGTAGACACCAGTGTTTTTATCAGCTCTCTGATTGGGCCTTCTGGCCCTAGTCGAGAAGTTGTTCGACGTTCGCTACAGGGTAAATTTTTCCCATTAATGGGCACTACACTATTTTGCGAGTATGAGTCTGTGATGGGACGAGATTCTATTTTGACTCAATGTCCTCTGAGTCAAGCTGAAATTTTGGCTTTGACGCAAGCATTTATGAGCGTTTGCCACTGGATCGATATCTTCTACCTCTGGCGACCTAATCTCAGGGATGAAGGCGATAATCACCTGATTGAATTGGCGATCGCTGGTAATGCCGATGTTTTAGTCACGAACAATCTCAAAGATTTTCGGAATGCAGAGCTTTCATTTCCCCATTTAAAGATTTTGAGTCCTTCTGAGTTAATTCGGAGTTAATTTCCTATGGCAACCCTTACCATCCGTCTCCCTAACGACAAGCATTCACGGCTGAAGGAATTAGCTCAATCAAGAGGGATCAGCATTAATAAGTTGATGGAGGAGCTGTCTACCATTGCTCTGGCTGAGTACGATACCAACAATCGGTTTAAGGTTATGGCTGCGATGGGCAATCCACAAGAAGGTTTGGCAATTCTCGATAAGTTAGATCGCTTGTCTGGTTAGCAATATGCCTATCCTCCAGCTTGAGTTAAATCTCTGGCAGCAACTTGCTGAAGCCCAGCAGTCGCCCCAAGCAGTGGACTGGCGGCAGCTTTGTCTTGCGTTTGATGAGGCGATCGACCGGACTCCGGTAGGGCTAAGGCTGGCGACGGCGGCGGATGCGATCGCAGAAATGGCTGATGTTTTCGCAGCAAGAGCCGATGAGTTCTTCAGTACATGGCATCGGCAGCGGGTGGCGCATGAGGGGCCAATCCTCGATGACGATCTATTTGCCGAGTTCGTTCGACAGTCGTTTCACCTAGATCTTGATGGGTTGGTGGGGGTGCCTGAGCTTTACGTGCGATCGGCTTCCGAAAAG
>JANNDQ010000196.1:0-7469 GCA_031387965.1 Chamaesiphon sp. OTE_75_metabat_567 | reverse complement strand
CCGCCTAAGCTGTGCCCTGTAATATCTGGCAACTTACTAACAGCAGCTAACCATTTTGAAATGTTGTCATTATTTTTTTGATATTGATCGAAGCCAACGCTTTCTGAATTGAAATCGGCAAAAATGTCTGTTGAAGTAGTTGGCTCTGTGCCACGAATTACTAAAACTGGTGCTAATGTCTTTGAAGTCAGTCCAAGGGCATAAAATCCTGTCTGAGAGTCATCAAAAACTTTGTCTACTACATAGTCACCAACAATCTGCTTGGATTTTGGATCTTGATACTTGGCTTGCAAAGTATCTCCTGCTATCCAACCTGACTTATAAGCTACGTCTTTAGATAAAAACTCGTATGTGTAATCTATGTCGCCAGGGGCTATCGGATCGATGACTGAAGAACCGACATTAATCTTGAATGTATCTGTGACTGATGCCTGTTGAGGGTCGGTAGCAGTCACCTTTACATTAATGCTGCTCACATCAGATATACTTGGTGTCCCACTAAATGCGGCAGCAGTAGGATTAAATTTAAGCCAAGTAGGAAGAGAATTTCCATTATCCAGATTTGCTTTGTAAGTTAGTGCATCTCCATCAGGATCTTGAAATGAATTGCTAGGAACTGCAAAATTAAAGAGATTACCCTGAGTTGCTACGGTATCAGGAATCAGAGTTGATACGGTGGGCGGACGATTTGGAAGTACTACTGCAGCAGGTGCGCCTTGTCCAAAGATTGTGTTAGTGGTGTATGTGACTGTTTGATTAGGGTTGATGACGTACTTGTTACTTAAAGCAGATGCAAGATCGTAGGGAGGCTGATCTATAAAGCCATTTCCATCAGTATCTCCTTCAATTCGATCATTTAAATTCCGAATATATGGGTTTCCATTGTCATCATACAGAGGATCGGTGATATGGCTAATAACATCATCATAGTAACCAACTTCATATCTACCAGTGTGACTTGCTGAATTACCTTCAGTAGTTGTAATTCCGATGAAAGTAGTTGAGGATTGTGCATCTTGACCACTATCAGTCTCGAAGAAAATTTCTTGCCCATTCTTTATAAGACGACCACCTGTGTCATATAGAGTCTCATCAAAGTATAAATCTCCATCAAAGTACCGAACTAATTCTAGGGATATTGGCGCACCGCTAGGATTAGTAATTTTATATGTTTGCTCTAAGTTACTACCTGTTCTGATTTTATTTTGAGATAAATCTGAAACTTTTTGAGTTAGCTCGAAATTCAGTCCTTTGGTATTAAACGTGCTGATAGTAGTGGTGAGCGGAACTAGAAACGGCTGATTATTTGGATCGTATGTAGTAATTGGGTCAGCAATATCTGGAATGTCACTTAGAAAAGTTCTTGAGGTTTCTCCACCAACCCTAATAGCAATCTTCGATAGATAAGTTGTTGAACTTTCGGGAGAGGCTCCAATAGGGTCGTAATTAGCATTCCTATATATCTTTGAACCAAATGAACCAAAACCACCTACATCTATTGAAAGACCTCCGTCACCAGGATCGGTATTAAGCTGTGTCATAATCTAAATCTGTAAAAATATTTGATGTTTACCTGGGATTAGTTAATTGATCGAGCAAACTAAACGCAAGAGCAAGTATTGCAAACATTTGAGTAAATATTTATACAAAGACTCCTCTAGTGCGGTTTTGGAAGAATCAAGATTGTCTTTTCATGTAGCCAAATGATATTACGTGAGACACCAGTATCTCGACAATCGGGAGCAGTAGGAAGTTACATGAAGAAATATTAGCGATTTTCCTACTAACGATCGGTTAATGTGGGATAAAGTTATTTATTGTCGGAAAATATTGAATTACAGTAAATCCCATAGCGCAGGTAGAGATCGGTATTTATTTGCGCTACTATATGTTGCGATTATTGCGAATAGAACGTTACAATCGAACTAAATCGCCTGAAATATTGGATTACCACCACTCGACTTTATGGGTAACCTAAATTATCCTGCCTACATTCCCAGTGATGATGACACCAAACTCTCCCAAGAGAGCAGCAGAATCTTGACTACTTATCTCAGTCCAAACGTCCACCAGATCGAATTTGTCGCAGCAGATGGCAATAAACATCAAGCTACCATCCCTGCTGCTGCCTATCGCTTGCTCGTCGATGCTCTCACCCAAATGGCTCAAGGCAACGCCGTCAGCCTCGTCCCCATTCACGCCGAACTCACTACCCAAGAAGCCGCCGACTTACTCAACGTCTCCCGCCCGTACTTAATCAAACAAATTGAGTTAGGTAAAATTCCCCACCACAAAGTTGGCAAACACCGCCGGATTCACTTTAACGATCTGATTGTTTATCAAGCACAAATCGATCTAGCAACCGAGCGAGGGCTAGATGAAATGGTGACAATTTCCCAAGAATTGGGATTGTATGACTGATGGCTGCTAATATTGCCGTAGTTTACGACGCTTGCGTCCTGTATCCTGCACCTCTACGCGATCTGTTAGTTCAATTGGCAACTGCCCACATTTTTCGTGCCAAAGGGATATTAATTAAGAAATAATAGCGATTCTCCTACTAGCGATCAGTTAATGTGGGATAAGGTTATTTACTATTGGGAAAAATCTGACTACAATAAGTGAGATATGATTTCATCTCTCACTATGGATATTGCCGAAGTCTTGAAAATTGCTGACGACTTAATGTTTGATTCGACTAGCAAATATCTAGACAATTTGCAGAGATCGATCATTGAAGGTGTGTGGGAAGGCAAAACTTATAAGGATATAGCAGATAGCACAGATCGATCTGAAGGTCACATTCGCGATTCGGCATCTACTTTGTGGAAAGATATCTCGGAAGCTGTTGGTGAAAATGTCAGAAGATCTAACTTTAAATCTGTTGTTGAGAGAAATCATTTTTCGATTGTTTCCTCGCACAATCGGAAAGATACAATCCAAGTGGCAAATATTAATTTCTGCTCAGATCGTGCAACTATCGATCGAACAGTTGGAACCAATTTAAATTCAGATCGAGATAAGAATAGATTCAAAAGAGATGTGGATAATAACATTCCACATCTCTTTCCATTTTATGGGCGCGATTTTGAGTTAAAGCAATTAAAACAGTGGATCGTAGAAGATGAGTGTCGGCTGGTTAATATTTTTGGGGTGAGTGGCATCGGTAAAACCGCCTTAATGAGCCAATTATCTACCCAAGTCGAAGATGAGTTTGAGTGTGTAATCTGGCAAAGCCTGAGATCCAAACGATCGCTAGTTGACTTGATCGATCGAGACATCTTACCATCTTTACCGATCGAGATTATTACTGATTCTCACCATGATCTAGAAACACGGATATCTTTTCTGATTGAGCAGCTATCAAAACACCGCTGTTTGATTGTTCTAGACGATATTCATCAAATTTTTAGTGGTGGTGATTTAGCTGGAACTTATGATGATGAGTATCTAGAATATAGAGAGTTATTTAGACGAATTAGTGAATCAAATCATCAAAGCTGTATGGTAGTCATGGGTTGGGAACAGCCACGAGAATTTGCAATGTTATCTCGATCGATCCCTACTCTTGCTTTAGATGGTTTGAATCCAGATGCTCAACAGCAAATCCTTAAAGATCGTGAAATAGTCAATGGAGATAGATGGGTAGAATCGATCGCTTACTATGGTGGAAATCCGCTTTGGCTAAATGTGGTAGCCACTACAATCAAAGACATATTTGGCGGGAGAATTGATGATTTCTGTCAGGATAATCGGTTACTTTTAACCAACGATCTGAAGTTGATTTTACAGAGTCAATACGATCGATTATCGGAGATCGAACGACAAGTTATTCACAGTATCGCTGCGGAAGATCGAGCAATTTCTTTGCTAGCGCTAATCAGAGCTAGCCAAATTTCACCAGCTGATTTATTGGAAGCTCTCCAATCACTAGGAAGAAGAAGATTAGTAGAAAAAGAAGAAACTGAAACTGGAGTACTTTTTAGTATTCAACCTATTCTCAAAGAGTTTGCTAATCAGCTATGATTTTGGAATCACTAGCCGCACTCCACTTTTTCTACTGTTTGCTCCTTATCTTGAGCTTGAAGCTCATTTACTAAAATAGATGATTGACATGACAATTCAATTGCATTACCTTGGAAATAGAGTTTACCTTACAAGTTGAGACGTTGCTATGGTTACACCATCAACCCCATGCTCGGAATCTACTTTAACCGATCGCTATCAGACGACTGTACCCGACCCCGTGCGAAAGGTACTGGGTTTGAATAAGCGCGATCGAATTGCCTATACCATCGGATCTGATGGGCAAGTGACGATCTCGCGGGTGGAGAATACAAATAACGATCCGCTATTGGAACAGTTTCTCGATTTTCTAGCTACAGATATCCAACAGAACCCCCAGCATGTACGACAGGTTAGCTCCGATTTGGTCGATTCTCCAGAGGAGAGGCTTCGCCAACGAATGCGATCATTAGTTGGTAATGTCGATCTCGATCTGGACGCATCACTGGCGGCTGAAGATGAATGAGTGAATCCGAATCGCAGCCATTAGTAATTAATGAATGGACTATATTTGCTCACGATCTATTTCTCTTGCAGGTTGAAGAACTTTTAACCCAAGTTGCAAATCTGCGGCGGAAGTATCCGCAGGATTATCACCAGAAAAATGCTTTTAAGCGGTTAGCTGCAATAACCAAGTTAGCCTTTGATGTCATTCCTCAAGATCCAACTCTGCCTGTGTATCGGCAAGGTGCAACGCTAGGGGATGATTATAAGCACTGGTTTAGAGCTAAGTTTTTTCAACAGTATCGGTTGTTTTTTCGATTTCATCAAGAGAGCAAAATTATCGTCTATGCCTGGGTTAATGATGAGGATACTAAACGGGCTTATGATAGCAATACGGATGCCTATTTAGTTTTTAAGAAGATGTTAGATCGCGGTCGTCCACCGGATGATTGGGATAAGCTGCTGGCGGCGGTAAAGCGTGAAGTCGATCGGCTCGAAGCTTTTGCGCCATCTGAAGACAATCGATTTAATCTGGAAACTTAACGATCATATAGATCGAGCGATTTCTTTTCTAGCTTCGATCACAGCTAGCCAAATCTCACCAACTAATTTATTGAAAGCTCTCCAATCGCTCGGAAGAAGAAGATTAGTAAAAAAAGAAGAAACTGAAGGTGGAGTACTTTTAGTATTCAACCTATTTTCAAAGAGTATGTCGATCAGCTATGATTTTGGGATCACTAACCGCATTCCACTCTTTTTACCGTTAGCATCACCTTGATAACGAGGAATAATATGAATAGTGGCGTGATTCATCGCTTGTCCTGCGGCTTTATTGATATTCATCCCGACATTAAATCCATCCGGCTGGAATTCTTTGATTAAGATCTCTTGAACTTTATTCGCCATTAACCAGCAAGCTGCTTGTTCTTTTGATGGTAGTTCAAAATAATTACTAATATGTCGTTTCGGCACGATCATTATGTGCCCTTTGCTGAGGGGATAGCCATCGAACATTGCATAGGCTGTAGCTGATTCTGTTAGTAAATTGATTTTGCGATGAGGATTGCAGAAGATACAATTATTCGCTGAATTCCATTGGTGATTGTAATGGACGTATTCATAGATTTCACTGTATTCATTCAACTGAATAGATTTGAATGGTAGCTTTACCGTGCATTGGTAAGTTGGTTTCTTGTGAACGTAGTGTTCTCTAAATCCTTCTTTCTTTAAATCTCGTCTGACTGCATAATATGCCTTCCCGCCAGGTTTGAGTAAGTGAGCGATATTCATCAATACATCGGCTTGTATTTCCGGCATCAATACATTTAGCACATAACAACAAACGATCGAATCAAACTTACCTTCAGGATATGTCTTTGCATAGTAAGGATCGTATCCCGTAATATCAAAACCCTTTTGATGTAAGAATTTCACATCATTTCCTAACCCGCAGCCAAAATCGAGCATCCGCCCTGTGAGCAAGATTTGACTCAATAAAAACTGGACTGGTGATGATAGCTTGACTCGATCAATCGCAGTTAGATGGCTGAAGTTATTTGCTTGTTGAGCCATCTAAAATAGTTGATTAGTAACGATCGATAGTTCTGAAAAAATCGGGTCGAAAACCACCTGTTCGCCTGTATAAGTAATAGGTGCCGCGTCAGGATAAAATACCGTTAAGCTCTGTGTTGATGGATCGACAATCCATACTCGTAAAACACCATTATTGAGGTAAATACTAGCTTTTTGGATCATCTGTCCAAATGTTTGTCCAGGTGAGATAATTTCAATTGCTAACTCTGGCGCAACCGGACAAGCAGCATTTTCTTCCCAAGTAGCTGGTAGCCTGTCAAATGAGATATATATTAAGTCTGGTACAGGTGTAAAATTGTCGGTTAAGTCAATTGCCCATTCAATTCCCAATCTGCCTCTTCCGTCACTCCATTGATCGAGAATTCTGACTAAGTGTAGAGTAGATCTAGCGTGAAAATATTTAGGTGACATCTTGGCAACGGCAACTCCATCAATTAGTTCGTAAGTAGTATCAGCCGCATCAGCTAGTGCCCAAAATTCGGCTTTAGTAAGTTTTTTTAGGGGAGTGTATACCATATTGTTGATCTAGCCTTTTTGTTAAATGATAGCCTACTTTAAAATTTTGATGTCGTTCCATAGCGAACTCGGTTATATTCTTCAACTAATCTACCTTCGGCGACAGATTTTTGTTCTTGCACCAATAGATTTCCAAACTCAATTAGTCGAGCGATCGTAAAGTAAGGTTTTGGGAAGGTGGGCTTGATGCCATTTGCTGGATTTACGACTTCCATGGCGATTCTTTCTAGTCCTACCTGTTGAATAAGATCTCTAATTTGCTCGTCATATATTCTCGATCGCATTGCCGCAAAAAAATCAACTGCCTGCTCAGGAAATCGATCGACTAAACTAATAATTTCGCGCTGGGAAATATTATCAGGCGCAAATACCCCACTCACAATCCCAATTTTGTCCTCACGAGTCGGCACCCAATAAAACTTCTCCATCCGTCCATCTCTAACTAGTGGCGCATATAGAGTTGACAAGTCATTCCCTGTCAAAATAATCGGGATGCGTGGCAGCGGAGTCGAGTCATAACTACCAGGTAACTGAACATTGGTGGGATTATCGGCAATATTCATCAGCGTTGCATTTACCAGCTGCGTATTCACCGTATATTGAGTACCTTGATCGAATCTACCAGCCCCAGCATCGATATCATTAATTACCAATACCGCCATTCTGCCCCGCACCTTAATGATCTCCGCTGCTTCTCGATATCGCAGCCGAATCAATCGGGCTGAATCACCCGCATCAGGACTCTCCAGTTCCCCTGCCGAAATGTGGATTGCTTCCACCTTCATCCGTTGAAATACTAATTCGCACTGAAAGGTTTTTCCCTCACCTTTACGCCCATGTACGCCCAAAAT
>JANNDQ010000188.1:0-5648 GCA_031387965.1 Chamaesiphon sp. OTE_75_metabat_567 | reverse complement strand
AGATCCATTGCACTTAGTAATTAGCTACAAGGATGGTGGTATGTCCAGAATCCACGAAAATTTTGTCCAGTAGACGATCGCTTCGGAGTTTGGATTACCAAAAGTGTTGGGAAGATTCGGCTTGGCTTGTTCTTCTTTGCGTCGATCACGCTTGGTTATTTCCGATTATAACTGTAAATTGTCACGATCTCAAAGCTAACTTGCGTAGACTTTGAATTGCGTCGATCACAGCAAGGGCGACTCGATCAATTTCGGCTACTGTATTATTGTGCCCAATTCCGAACCTAAGTGCTGCATATGCCAGAGATTCGGATCGTCCGATGGCTTGTAAGACGTGAGACGGAGCAATTTTGGCAGAACTGCAAGCCGCGCCGGAAGAGAGGGCTACCGTGGGTCGCAGGGCTAGTAGGAGCGCGTTTCCATCTACGCCAGCTACGCTAATGTTCAGGTTTCCGGCTAGTCGCTGGGTGGGATGCCCATTGAGATAAACCCCATCAATCTCACTCAACTGCAACCACAATTGCGATCGCAATTCCATTAATTTAGCTGTCCTTGGCTCGATCTCTGCAAGGGCAATCTCTACCGCCGCTGCAAACCCGACAATCTGCGGTGGGTACAGTGTACCCGATCGCATTCCTCGTTCATGTCCGCCGCCATGTAGTTGGGGTGATAACTTTACACGCGGATTTCGGCGACGAACATATAGTGCGCCAATTCCTTTTGGCCCATATACTTTATGCGCTGTGAGAGACATTAGGTCGATGTTTAATGAATTAACATCTAGGGGGATTTTGCCGATCGCTTGCGCCGCATCAGTATGGAATAAAATCTCTCGCGATCGACACAATTTACCAATTTCTGCAAGTGGTTGAATCACGCCAATCTCGTTGTTAGCAGCCATGATTGATACTATAATTGTATGGGGTTGAATGGCATTTTCTAGCTCAACAAGATCAACTAATCCATCTGGATTAACACCTAAATAGGTAACTGCAAATCCGAGAGATTCTAAATATTGACAAGGATCTAAAACGGCATTGTGTTCAGTTTTGAGAGTAATAATATGCTGTCCTTTGGCAAAATATGCTTCGGCAACTCCTTTAAGTGCGAGATTATTTGCTTCTGTCGCCCCACTGGTAAATACAATTTCTTCAGGACTAGCTCCAATCGCAGCCGCGATCGTTTCTCTGGCTCCAGTTACCACTGCTTCTGCTGCCCAGCCATATTGATGAGTGGTACTAGTTGGATTACCAAAGTGTTCGGTAAAGTACGGCAACATTGCTGCTAAAACAAGCGGATCTACTGGGGTAGTTGCATGGTGATCGAGGTAGATAGGTCGATGTCGATCTGTGGACATTTAAGATTATTTAGATACAACAGTTTTTAATTGTGCGAGGACAGTTTCAACATGATTTTTGACTCGGACATTTGACCAAACTTGCTGAACTTTACCATCTGGATCGATTAGAAAAGTCGATCGAACAATGCCCATATATTCCTTACCCATGAATTTCTTGAGTTGCCAGACACCATAACTTTCAGCAATCTGGTGTTCGGGATCGCTAAGTAGAATAATCTGGAGATTGTGCTTATTGATAAACTTACTATGAGCCGCGATCGAATCTGGACTAATCCCGACAACTACAGCATTAAGAGCCTCAAACTGGGCTAAATTGGTGGTAAAGTCGATCGCCTCAGTCGTACAGCCGGGAGTATCATCTTTAGGATAAAAGTATAGTACCAGCCAGCGATCGTCAAAGTCTTGGAGGCTTGTATTCTTGCTATCTCGATCGAGTGCTGTAAAATTAGGGGCTGATTCTCCGACTTTCATCCTGATTACTTGATATTTTGATTATCAAATGATCCTAACTCAATTTAACCTAGAAGCCCGTATTAGAATTGGGACGGTTTGTGGCACGAGATTTACTCGGTTTTGAAAAAGCCTGCTGCTCCCATTTACCTAGATTCTTACCGACTTTTGGCTTGGTGCTGCTGCTTTCCTCGACAGTACCACTACCATCTTGAGCAAAGCCAAAGACTTTTTCGATGATTACATCAGGATTGCGAGCATTTTCTGGTTTGAGCGTAAATAGTAGATTTTGATTATTGCACTTATTAATCTTAGGTTGCAATGCACAGATTACTACCTGAGACTTGACTGTACCGCTAGCTAGTTGAAGATCCTTAAAAGTACCGCCATTTCTATTTGCCGCCTGCTGGAGTCGCTCTGAGACGATTTGACAGCGTTTTTCAGGAGTGAACTTCTCCCCAAAGCCATCATAGTTCCAAGTTAACATCACAGCTGCTCGATCGCCTTTTTGAACGACGGTTTTGAGATCTTGACAAGTTACTTTCAGGCTTGATTCTGATCCAGTAGCTTGCGAATTGCTGGGTGGTTCTTGGGATGAGTTATCTCGCTGTTCACTATTAATAATCATCGGTAGTTGCGCTTGGGCGATTTCTGGCGCTAGTAACGGGAGTGATGAAGTCAGACAAGTTAGTAAGATTTGAGCGGCAACAATCGGTTTCATCTGAGTATGTGTGAGTATTAACTGTATTTTGAGGTGCTAAACTGCTGTAGATGCTCGATGCTAGAAACCAGTTCCACGGCTAAATACTCTGGTAGTCTGAGTATTTTGAACAGTCTGAATATTTTCACGACTGGGTTGAGGATTTGATCTGTTGGACGGGCGGGGGGGATTCTGGTTATTCTCAACTAATCGCTGTTTTGCGGTGTCGTAAGTATAGTAACCTGCGGAGATCGCTTTACTTGGTTGGATGCAAATTGTATCGTTGGTAACACCGTTGATGAATACTAGCCCTGGCGCACAGGGAACTTGAGCCACACCCCACTTATCGAGGATGGGATTACTGGTGCCGATGCCTCTGCTGGCATCGAGACGAAGTTTCTCCTTGGCTATCTCTGCATCAGCGGCAATTTTTGCTTTGCGAATCTCGGCATCAGCAGCGATTTCAGCGTTGCGACTGGGTGGATTGAGCCAATTATTCAAAATTGTTGCGCCCACACCGATGATGTCGATGGTGGTTGGCTGATTTTGGGCAGATGCTCGATCAGCGTGAGTAGATAGACTGGCGACTAAAATTGTCGCAATCACCAGTAGGCTAAGTTTCGGTTGGCGCATATACATTCTTTTCACTAATCCCTGCGTATCTCTACCTACACCACAATGATCAGCGTTTCCGCATGTTCTCAATCTACTTTCGGATTTAACTCTAATCTAATTTGAAATTAAATGGTAGTCGAACGTATACACCATGAGGATCATTGAAACTATTTAAGGCACTCAGTTCAGCCTTTACTTTGAGTAATTCGGCGCTGAGTGGATCTTGACTTTGGAGAGCTTGGACTTGCTTACTATTGCCAAATTGCTTGAGTAGTTTCTCCTCCCAGCCATCAACGACGGGATACTCTTCTAGTTCCCAATCTTGCTCTAATTTAGCAGCTTGAGCGGCATAGGCGATCGCATCATTTAGCCCACCAATAGCATCTACCAATCCGATCTTTTTAGCATCAACTCCAGACCAAACTCGTCCCTGAGCAATTTCGGCAACTTTCTGTTTAGGTATTTTACGTGATTCGGCTACTTTACTCACAAAATCATCATAAATATCATTGACCATTTGCTGCGAGATTGCCAATTCTTGTGGAGTACGGGGACGGGCGATCGTACCACCATCAGCTAATTTTGATGTTTTGATGACATCCCAAGTAATTCCATTGTTATTAGCTAACTTTTGGTAGTTATAGCTAATGCCAATTACGCCGATCAACCCAGTAATTGTATTCGATTCTGCAAAGATTTTATTAGAATAAGTTGATATGCCATATCCACCTGATGCGGCAACATCACCCATCGAAATTACGACAGGTTTATCTTTGTGCAGTAGTCGAACTTCGCGTTGAATAATGTCTGAAGCTAAAGCACTACCACCAGGACTATTAACCCGCAATACTACTGCCTTAACATCTTTATCCAGACGTAATTCACGGATTTGACGGGCGAGACTGTCACCCCCAATCTGTCCAGGTAAACCTTCACCACTGACGATATTTCCTTGCGCATAAACTACGGCAATCTTCCGACTAGAAGTTGTTGCTCTTGTATTCGCAACTTCAGCATAATCATCAATACTGACTTTTCGGTATGAATTTTCATCTGCTCGATCTGCGCCACTGATCTGCTTGAGTTCTGTTAAAATCTCATCAGGATAAGCCTTCCGATCAACTAGTTTATTTTGAATTGATTGCGAGGCAGTTAATACACCGCGATCGTCAGCTAGTTTTTGGATTGTATCAGTAGTTATTCGACGGCTAGTACCAATCGAAGTTTTAAATTCACCCCACAGATTATCTAATAGCTGCTGATTTTCCTGCCTTGCTTCTGGACTAAATTTAGTCAAAGATTGAGCTTCACCATAGGATTTATATTTACCTGCGCGGACAACTTCGACCCCAATTCCATATTTATCAAAGGCATTTTTGAAAAACATTGTTTCTGAGCGAAAGCCATTAATATCCACCGAACCCATCGGATTAATATAGATCTGGTTAGCGACTGAAGATAGATAATAATCGCGCTTATCCATATCAATATTGTAGGCAATGATTTTTTTGCCAGTTGCCCGAAACCGCTCTAGTGCATTCCGCACTTCTTTAAGCGTTGCAAATCCACTAGTGCTTTTCTGCTTACTACTTGTACCATCTAAATAAATTGCAATAATTCGTTTGTCTTTAGCAGCAGCATTGATCGCATTCAGGACAGACTTTAGTTCAGTCACATGATTGACTTCACCAGCAATTACCTCTTGGAGAGTTTTACCAGGATTAAGATCGACGATCGATTCAGATAAGTCGATCGTTAAAATTGATTTATCAGCGATGCTAATTGGCTCATTTCCACTAGTTGCACTATGGATCAGTGTGCCAACAATTGCAATAAATAAAGTGAGTGAAATTGCCGAGAACAAAGTCAAGCCTAGGAGACTACCAACCATACTAGCTAAGGCTTGCTTGAAAAATTGACGCATACAAATATCTGAGGGCGTGAGGGAGAGGTGATGCTACTGATCGAGTGGAAAGATTCTACAACGGGATCGTTATGGTTCTTAAAAAGAAATTAAAAATCTTCAGTATAGTAATAATTATGCCCAAATCTCTCTCTAGATTCGACGCTAAACCCTATGCAGATGATCAGATTGTTGTAATGCCAGCAGATTTCCATTCCCCGTACAAAATAGTACCGTCTGGATCTCTGCCATTAAAATCTGAACTAATTCGCGAACAGCTTCGGTGGAGATGTCCGCCGCCTGAAGAAATGGTAACGCCAAACCAGCAACATCTGCCCCCAGTGCGATCGCTTTGGCAATATCTAGCCCATTCCGCACGCCACCAGAAGCAATCAATGGTAAAGTCGGCGCAATCTGCCGAATCGTTGTAATACACTCAGTTGTCGGAATCCCCCAATCCCCAAAAGTTTCACCCAAACGACGCTGTAGAGCTGTCTTGGCTCTTTCGCTCTCCACTTTTGCCCATGAAGTGCCGCCAGCACCCGCGACATCAATTCCACTCACTCCGGCGGCGATTAGTTGTTGGGCGGTACCTGCGGAAATCCCATTGCCCACCTCCT
>JANNDQ010000185.1:0-3182 GCA_031387965.1 Chamaesiphon sp. OTE_75_metabat_567 | reverse complement strand
ATGAAATGATGGCATTAGCACAGAGCGGTAACTCTTTTGATTTCTTATATAACGAACCTGACTTGTATACTCTTGCTGACGGAGAGCCAGTTTAATGAATAAGGGAGATATTGTATTAGTTCCATTTCCCTTCACAGATCTTAGCCAAAGTAAACTACGCCCAGCAATTGTTTTATGGGCGGATTCTATCGGCAATGATGTTACTCTTTGCTTTGTCTCATCTCAAGGGCTAGATACTCTAGCTACTGGTGAGTTTTTATTGGATGCTACCGATCCAGAATTTACCAGTACTGGGTTGAAAATATCATCCAAAGTCAGAGTAACCCGCATCGCGACAGTCGAGCGTAAATTAATTGTCAGACGTTTAGGCAAATTAGGTACTAACCAGATCCAAGTCTTAAATTCATCGATCGTTCAAGCGTTTCAGCTTTCCTGAATATCCTAATATGAACCCATCCTCGATCGATCTGCGCGAAGTTATCTCCTCTCAAATTCCGGCTCTAGCGTTGCTTCAGAATATTGGCTATACCTACATCACGCCAGCGGAAGCTCTCGCATATCGTCAGGGGAAACGATCGAAAGTAGTTCTCGACGATATCCTTACCGCCCAACTTCACAAGCTCAATCAGATCGAACATCGGGGTAAAATCTATCCGTTTAGTGATGCGAATATTCAAACGGCTGTCGCGGCAATTAGTCAATTCCCTTATGATGCTCTCTCCACTACTGGTACACAGATTTACGATTTATTAGTATTAGGTAAAAGTCTCGAACAGACGATCAATAGCGACAAAAAAAGTCCACAACTAAAATATATTGACTGGAACAACCTTGCCAACAATGTCTATCACGTCACCGATGAATTTGAGATCGAACGTCTCAATAGTACCCAAACTCGTCGCCCCGATATTGTTGTATTTATTAATGGAATTCCGGTAGTTGCGATCGAATGTAAACGCCCAGATTCAAACGATCCAATGGGTGATGCAATTAGTCAACATCTGCGTAACCATCGTACTGATGAGATTCCGCACTTTTTTTGTGTCACTCAATTGTTAATTGCGATCTCTCAAAATACTGCCCAATATGCCACCACCGCCACTGAAAAAGAATTTTGGGCGGTGTGGAAGGAGGAAGTAGAATTAGAGCAGTTTGAAGCCGAATTATATGCCCTGATTAATATACTCCCATCTCGCACTCAAAGTCAGCAACTATTAAGCTGGCGCAAACCTTGGGAACAGTCAAAAATTCGCGAGCTATGGGCGGCGGGAGCGAGAAAAGTATCGGCTCAAGATCGATTGCTTTATAGTTTGTTGAATCCGGCGCGATTATTAGATCTGATTTATGGCTATATTCTGTTTGATAATGGCACGAAAAAGATTGCCCGTTATCAACAGTATTTTGCGGTGAGAGCTACGATCGATCGAGTTCAACAAGTGCGAGGTGATGCTTCTCGTCAAGGTGGGGTAATTTGGCATACCACGGGTAGCGGGAAATCGTTGACGATGGTAATGTTAGCTAAAGCATTAGTTAGAGAGAAAACTATTCTCAATCCTAAGATTATACTGGTAAACGATCGAGTCGATTTAGACGATCAACTGACGAAAACTTTTGGTAAATGTGGGATGTCTCCGACTCAAGCTAAAAGTGGTCAAGAGCTGCTCAAATTTCTCAATTTACCCAAAGCCGAAATCATTACCACCGTCATCGATAAATTTGACACCGTTGCCAGAGAAAAGGGTGTAAATCCCAGCCCGAATATATTTGTCTTAGTGGATGAATCCCATCGCTCTCAGTATGGACAAATTCATGCAAAGATGCGAAATGTGTTTCCCCATGCTTGTTATATCGGCTTCACAGGTACGCCATTGCTGAAAAAGGATAAAAGTACCGCCCAGAAATTTGGCGGTTTTATTCACTCTTATACTATGCCTAAAGCTGTCGGTGATAAAGCAGTAGTACCGATCGTGTATGAAGGGCGAGAGAGCGAATTTAAGAATACTGAAGCCGTCGATAAATGGTTCGATCGGATTACTGTCGATTTGAATCCTGAACAAAAAGCCGATCTAAAACGGAAGTTTAAAAGTGCCGAACCTTTGTATGAAGCCGATGCACGGATGGCAGAAGTTGCCTATGATGTGAGTGAGCATTTTCTCAAACATTTCAAAAGTGAAAACAGCGGATTAAAAGGACAATTTGCCACCTCAAGCAAACGCGCCGCAATCGCTTATAGAGGATTAATCAATGGTTGGGGCAAAGTCAGAGCCGAAGTAATTATTTCGCCTCCCGATACTCGTGAAGATAACGATAGTGTCAATGAAGCCGATATCTCAGAGGTGCAACGCTTTTGGAAGGATATGATGGCGATTTATGGCACTCCCAAGCAATATCAAGACAAACTAATTGAGAAATTCAAGGGCGATGGGGAAGATGCACCAGATTTATTAATCGTCGTCGATAAACTATTGACGGGATTTGATGCGCCGCGCAATGCCGTATTGTACATCGACAAACGCCTCAAAGAACATAATATCCTCCAAGCGATCGCGCGAGTCAATCGCATCTTCGAGGGCAAGGCTTACGGGCTAGTCATCGACTATCGGGGCATTTTTGGCGAAATGAATCAAGCTCTAGAAATCTATGCAGCCTTGGAGCGAGAAGGGTTCGATCTCGAGGATATCGAAGGTGCCTTGGTAGATGTTCGAGTAGAAATTGCTAAGCTGCCTACTTTACACGCGGCTGTGTGGGATGTATTTAAAGGGGTAACAAATCGCCAAGATCGTGAAAGTCTCCGACAATGGTTGCAACCACAGGATCGACGGGATGAATTTTATCAATGTTTGCGAGAATTTGCCAAAACGCTCAAGCTCGCCCTCAGTAATGCACAGTTCCAAGCAGATATTCCCGAAACCACCAAACAACGATACACCCAAGACATTAAATATTTGCTCAACCTGCGGAATGAGGTCAAAAGAGTATATGGGGAAACCGTTGATTACTCCGACTTTGAGAACCAAATTCGGCGGATGGTGGAAAAAGAAATCGGCGCATCGGAATTTATTACGATTATCGAACCTGTAGATATATTCGATCTGGATCGATCGAATGCCGAAATTGAAAGCATTGCTGGGACTGCGGCTCAGGCTGACGCAATTGCAGCAAGAATCAAAAAAGTTGCAACC
>JANNDQ010000175.1:0-4036 GCA_031387965.1 Chamaesiphon sp. OTE_75_metabat_567 | reverse complement strand
CCGTGAACACTGGGGTCTATCGCTGCGGTTTTGCCCAGACTCAGGCTGCTTATGACAAGGCACATGGAGAATTGTTTGCCACACTTGATCGAGTCAATGATTTACTGGCAACTCAAGCGTATCTATGCGGCGATGCGCTAACACTGGCTGATGTGCGGCTATTTACGACGCTGATTCGGTTTGATCTAGTCTACCATCACTTATTTAAGTGCAATCGCAACCGAATTCAGGATTATCAGTACATTCAGGCATATACTCACAAGATTTACCATCTACCAGGAGTCGCCGCTACTTGTAATTTTCCGACTATTTTGGAGGATTATTATGGCAATCTCTTTCCACTCAATCCTGGTGGAATAATTCCACAACTACCAGACATGGATTACCTGAGTTAATAATTAATAGTTAATAATTATTAACTATTAATTATTAACTATTAATTAATTTAAGTGTCGTAAAGGAGACATTCCGGGGATTCTGGATTGTCATCACAGAAACGTTCCAGTGCATTTTGAGGCTTAGCCTTGCGTTGATGACCCGATTCTTGATGTAGTTCTTCCAAGATTTCCATTGCTACCGCAAATTCAGGCGAAGTTTTGCCAAAAGTTTCACCAGCTTGATGAGCAGCTTCGCGTGCTTGCTCGATCCGATCTTCCATTGTCATCGTCTTTTCTTGGGAATTGGTCATAATCTTAGCAATTTACAGTAAATTATGCGTAATGTTTTAAGAGCAGTTTGCCTTATATTGTATCTTTCCCCCATTGAAAGACACCATAACAAATGTAGGGGTTTCCACACATTAGCTTTTTTTTGGAGCGAAAACAGGACGAGAGGGGAGCGAGAGTGTTAGAATTGCCATGAAAAATCTAGAACTCGTTGAGGGGTCTGCTGTGATCCATACTGCCACCTTGATGCCTCATCCCACAATTTCATCTATCAATGACAATAGTCGTCTGCGACTGTTTTCAGGTAATGCCAATGTCCCATTATCTCAGGAAATTGCCCGCTATCTAGGACTCGATCTCGGGCCGATGATGCGGAAGCGATTTGCTGACGGCGAAATTTATGTCCAGATCCAGGAATCTATTCGGGGTGCTGATGTTTATTTGATCCAACCGACATGTCATCCAGTGAATGACAACTTGATGGAACTATTCATCATGATCGATGCCTGTCGCCGAGCTTCTGCTCGACAGATTACGGCAGTATTGCCATATTATGGTTATGCTCGTGCCGATCGCAAGACAGCCGGACGCGAATCGATCACGGCAAAATTGGTCGCCAATCAGATTACCACTGCTGGTGCCGATCGAGTCCTCGCGATGGATCTCCACTCGGCGCAAATCCAAGGGTATTTTGATATTCCCCTGGATCATATCTATGGTTCTCCGGTGATTATTGAGTACCTGCTCAAAAAGAACTTGCCGGATGTAGTGGTAGTCTCGCCAGATGTTGGCGGTGTCGCCCGCGCTCGTGCTTTTGCAAAGAAGCTCAATGACGCACCACTGGCGATCATCGACAAGCGCCGTCAGGCCCATAATATCGCTGAAGTGATGAATGTGATCGGTGATGTCGCTGGTAAAACTGCGATCCTCGTCGATGACATGATCGACACGGGTGGGACGATTTCCGAAGGTGCTAAAATCCTCCGCCAACAGGGAGCGCGGCAAGTTTATGCTTGTGCGATTCATGCGGTATTTTCGCCACCCGCGATCGAACGGCTATCGAGTGGAGTATTTGAAGAGGTGATCGTTACAAATACTCTACCCATTCCCGAAAGTCAACGATTCCCCCAGTTGAAGGTACTGACAGTGGCTAACTTACTCGGCGAAGCAATTTGGCGAGTGCATGAAGATAATTCAGTTAGCAGCATGTTTCGATGAGTCTGCCGATTTTTACTACTCCGAGCGAGATCGGTGATTATCTCCAATTTCACCGCTCTCAATCCATCGGCTTCGTGCCGACAATGGGAGCTTTACACTTGGGACACCAGAGCTTGATTGATCGAGCCAGACAAGAAAATACGCTCGTAATTGTGAGTATTTTTGTCAATCCACTTCAGTTTGGGGCAAATGAAGATCTTGATCGATATCCACGTCAACTGGAACTCGATCGAGATCTCTGTGAGCGGGCGGGTGTGGATGCTCTGTTTGTGCCCACTGTGGAGAGTATGGGGATTAACGATACTCTCACTCAAGTCATGCCACCACCAATGATGATCGGTGGATTGTGTGGACGGAGGCGAATCGGACACTTTCAGGGTGTTGCGACGATCATCGTCAAGCTGCTAAATATCGTTCAACCTGATCGCGCCTATTTTGGTGAAAAAGATGCTCAGCAATTGGCGGTTATTCGGAGAATTGTTGGAGATCTTAATCTACCTGTAGATATTGTCGGTTGTCCAACACTCCGCGCTGACTCTGGATTGGCACTGAGTTCTCGGAATCAATATCTATCATCCATTGGTAAATCTCAAGCAGCCGTAATTTACCGCAGTTTACAGCAGGCTCAGGAATTAGCCAGAACTGGCGAAGTTCACGCTCAATCAATCTTGGCGGCTGTGCAAACAGAATTAGCAACTGTCCCCGAATTTCAATTAGAGTATCTAGAATTGGTCGATCGACATAGCTTACAATCGGTTGATACCGTAGAGAAATCGGCGTTGATAGCGATCGCCGGACGAATTGAAAACACTAGGCTGATCGATAATATTGTGATTGGTAGCTAATTTCAGGGTTTCACAAATATCCAGAATATTAGTAATTGTCTGAAACCTAGCTGGTGGGCAGTGCCCACCCTACTTCTGTGTCTCCCAACTCCCAACCCCCAACTCCCAACTCCCATCTTCCCATTATCGCCATTGATGGCCCCGCAGGCGCGGGCAAATCAACTGTTACCAAGCTGGTAGCTGCCCGATTAGGGCTGTTGTTTCTAGATACTGGCGCAATGTACCGAGCGATCGCTTGGCTGGTGCTGGAGGCGAATCTTGCCCTCGATGATGAGCTAAAAATTGCGGAGTTGGTGAGTCAAGCTAAGATTGTGTTGACTGGATCGCAGGTTGTGGTGAATGGTATTGATGTGACGGAAGCAATCCGATCTCCGGCGGTAACTAGCAAAGTCTCGGCAATTGCGGCGTTAGGAGTGGTGAGAGTAGAACTAGTCAAGCAGCAACAGGCGATTGGGGCGATGGGTGGAATTGTTGCAGAGGGGCGGGATATGTGTACCCATGTATTTCCAGCTGCTCAGGTGAAGATTTTCCTCACTGCGTCGGTAGCAGAACGCGCGCGAAGACGACAAATGGATTTAGCAGAGCGTGGACAGGGTGAATTTAGTTTGGCAGAATTGGAGAGATCGATCGCCGAACGCGATTTAATTGACAGTACGCGAGAGATTTCCCCTTTGAATAAGGCTGATGACGCGGTAGAAATTATTAGTGATAATCTGAGTATTGATCAAGTAGTCGATCGAATTGTGGAGATGTATCGGCAAGTAAATATTTAATCGCTGGTAGGGTAACTAATTTGGATTGATCACAAATAGGATGAAGCCATTTCTCAAGTGGGCAGGAAGTAAATATAAAATTATCGATCGCATTACCCAATCACTACCTAATGGAAACAGGCTAGTTGAACCATTTGTCGGCTCAGGAGCTGTATTTTTAAATACTAATTATCTTGAATATCTGGTCGCAGATACAAATGCAGATCTGATAAATTTATATAAATGTATTAAAACTCAAGGGCTTGATTTTATTGAATACGCAAGCCAGATATTTGTTCAAGCTAATAATTCACAAGAGTGCTTTTACAGCCTGAGAGCAGAATTTAATCAGACTGAAGATATAACTAGAAAATCAGCTATTTTTATCTATCTCAATCGTCATTGTTTTAATGGCTTGTGTCGATACAATTCATCAGATAAATTCAATGTTCCATTCGGTAGATATACCAATCCAGTTTTCCCAGAAGCAGAACTCATTAATTTCTGGCACAAGAGCCAATTGGTAGACTTCAGGGTATCCAATTTTATTGCAACG
>JANNDQ010000150.1:0-2802 GCA_031387965.1 Chamaesiphon sp. OTE_75_metabat_567 | reverse complement strand
GCTTGGGGTTGGATCGATCGTTATCCAATGGTATTGGGGAAAGATGCCCTCGATGAGTTGCCCCATTTAAAACGTTGGTATGAGTCTATCAATGCTCGTCCGGCGGTAGCAAGAGCTAAATCTATTAGTCAGAATATTCAATTCAAAACTGCTTTTGATGAAGAGACATTGCGATCGATGTTTCCCCAAAATTATCCCAAGGTCTAATTTTGTAATCCTTCAGTTTGATGACAAGCGAGCGACACCCGCACTATCATGAGGTGTCGCTCGCTCGATCGGCTTTGCAATAATAGCATATTTTAGCATTCAATAGTACGTAAATACTGAAATATGCGATAGAATTATATTTATTGCCCTAAATAGTGAGATTAATTTTTCATGAGTTTCTCAGAACTACCAGAACCGATCCAGCCAGTATATTCAACCGATTACCCTAGCAATAAAATTCACCTTTATGAAGGTGACATCAAATGCAGCTATAAAATAAATGGACATCAATATGAATTTATAGGAACTGGAGCAATTGAATATGTTTGGTTTCCGAATCCTCATGCAACATTTAAGATAAGTCACGATCTTTTTCCAATTCCTCATGATTTGGATGATAGTAACATTACGTTGCAAGATTCCGATCGTTTAATACCAATCTACATCCAAAATTGGCGAAATAGCTACGATCGGCATAAAACAACATATCATATTTCAGGAGCGTTATCTGATACATCTGTGGTTGGGAAAGAAGATGATTTACATAGTATTGTCTTTCACGTAGTAAATTTTTGTCACTATATTGGTGAAGTAACTTGTAGGCAGACAGAATTTGGGAGCAGCACTAATAAAGGCAGAATATCTTTATTTGAGGAAGATTGGGAAATCACAATTGATGAAGTATCATCAGAAGAAAAGAAAAGTAGTGGACTATTTGACGATCTAAAAGAATCTGGTGGTTGTGCCATAACTCATACAGGTAGAATCAAAAAGACGAATAATCATACTTTTGATAGTAAGGAAGCTATTGAAATAATAGGTATACTCTCTCACTTTTTATCATTTGCAAGAGGTCAGAAAGTTCCTATTGTTCTTTTCGTTGGTTATGATATCTCAGGAAAGAAAGTATACGAGCAATGGGATGGTGCATTTAGTCAACCTTGGAAATCGAGAGATTCATGGCTTCCAGAGCAAGATTTGAGAAAATTACCAACAATCTTTCCTAAATTTATCAGTTGGTGGAAAGACTGGGGACAATCGGCGCAGATCGTGATTAATATGTACCTTGAAGCTAATAACAATACATTCACTGACGTTAGTATTATATTAGCTCATTCAGTTTTAGAATCTATGGCTAGAGTTATTTTAGTAGAAAAGAAATCTATAATAACAGCTTTGGAATATGACAATAGAGGAAAAAATAGCCTAACTCCAGCAGATAAAATATCTCTTTTGTTAAAAGAGCTTGCTATTCCTACTACCTTTCCACGATCACATAGTGGTTCGATCGACGATCTAGTACAGTTCGTCAATAATAATATCCCTGAATCAGAGCGAAAGAATAAATCGGCATCAGAAGCTTTGATCGTTTTCACTAAAATTCGGAATGACATAACTCATGCCAAAAAGAAATATACTCTTTCTTCTGTGGTATTTTTTGACACGATGAATTTAGGTTTATGGTACATAGAAATGGTCATTTTAGCAATACTTGAGTATGACGGTGTTTACAGTAACCGTCTGCGTATACCTAAATGGGCTGGAGTATACGATTCTGTCCCTTGGTCTCAAACGAAAGAATCCGAGACACCATTTGACTAACGATCGATCCGCTGCCGAATTAATTCCCGCGCCGTAATCTGTTGCGTCAGGATTTCCAGTGTCAAACCTAGTGACTTTTCACCCAAAGTCGTTTCATCGTACAGAGTAATAGTTGCCATGCGATCGCGTTACAAAGTCTTACTCCCAGAGTACCCCGCCCAGCTTGAAAAATTTAGCTCGATTCTTTGTCCCATTATCCGATCGGACGATAACTGACTCGGTCCTCTCTTAGTATATCTGTACGAGGAGCTTCTTACGCTCACTTTTTGCTCGAATCCTCACTTTCGATCGCGTCAGCCAGTAGCTTCGCGATCGTCCCTGCCTTCCTCTTCTCGCGATCGCCCGAATTTTTGACAGACTTTAAAAATACAAAAAAATAAACGTTTATCTTTTACATCTATAGATTATATTGAAAAGCTTACGTGTTTTGAAAGAGTTGTATATATTATTTAAATGTGTTTATAAAAAACAAATATATTTTAAAACCACGTATTCGCATAATTTTGGTGTTGCTTTAACCGTTCGTTAAGATTCCTCTTGCTTCCCTGTTCCCCAGCCTAAAAATCAGAATTTATTACCCATTGCATAATCTTCAACAGGTAGATGTTACATAAATCCGCGATCGAGGTGAGATAGCGATGATTTGTGAAATGAGCCGATCTCGATCGCGATGAAATCCCCAGGCGATTGGGACGATCGGAAACTAGTGCTGCTAAAAACCCGACTTTTTTCAAAAAGTCGGGTTATCGCCAAGAACAGAGGCACCATCTCATCAAAGATCGTCCTAAAGCCGTCTATTTTTGCCTCTAATGCCAGCAAACTCGAATGATCGGGGAAACAGTCTAATCTTCGTTTAGACGGCTAAATCGGCTAATTTAGCAGCCAAAGTTGAGGCGATCGAAGTTCTTGGCAAATTTGCTATTCAGTCAAGATAGGCAGCGGTCCCGATCTCCAGCGACCTCCAGCGCGTAAATTTTGCCCACAAAAGAGAGA
>JANNDQ010000121.1:0-1809 GCA_031387965.1 Chamaesiphon sp. OTE_75_metabat_567 | reverse complement strand
GGGGCAGCAGGATGTCTCAATTGCTCTCGCCAGACAAATCCTCGGATCGCAAAAGATCATCGGTAAATCGACGACTAGCCCAGAGGAAATGGATCGAGCGATTAAGGAGGGTGCGGATTACATTGGAGTTGGGCCAGTATACGAAACGCCAACTAAGCCTGGAAAAGCAGCGGCGGGGCTAGAATACGTCCAACATGCTGCTAAATACGCAACTGTACCCTGGTTTGCGATCGGCGGTATCGATAGTCATAATATTAATGATGTGATCCAAGCTGGCGCTCCAGGGATCGCGATCGTCCGAGCAATTATGGAAGCAGAAAATCCCACTCATGCCGTGCAGTTTTGTCTGTCAATCTTAAATCGGGTTCAGGGGAGTAGGCTTTAGGTATTAGGCTTTAGGTTTTGAAAGTTGTGTGGACGTTGATATTTTATGATCGAGTTACAAGTTAATGGTGAGAGCTGTACCTGTCCTTTGCAGACGACTTTACCGCAGTTGTTGTTACAGATGGGGTTAAATCCTCGCCTGCTGGCGGTAGAATATAATGGGGAGATTTTGCATCGCCAATTCTGGGACGAGACAGAAATTAAAACTGCCGATCGATTAGAAATTGTGACGATCGTTGGTGGTGGTTAGAATAGGTAACTTGAGATTATGAATGATAATTCTGACCAAAATGTCCTCGGCACTGAGCTTCAAACTTGCTGTACCTCGCCGATGACTGGATTCTATCGGACTGGTATTTGTGTTACTGGTGCCCAAGACGTTGGAACACATGTAGTCTGTGCCGAGATTACCGCTGAATTTTTGACATTTACCAAATCCCAGGGCAACGATCTGAGTACTCCCGTTCCGGCTTATGGATTTCCAGGTTTGAAACCAGGTGACAAATGGTGCTTGTGTGCATCCCGCTGGAAAGAAGCTCTAGCCGCTGGAGTAGCACCGCCTGTAGACTTAGCGGCAACCCATAGCGCCGCCCTCAAATTTGTAACATTGGCAGATCTCCAGCAGCACGCGATTTCGGTATGAGCGACAAGTCACCTGTAGAAGTTGCGATGGCAATCCTCACCTATGAGGGCAAGTTTTTGATGCAATTGCGCGATAATATTCCGACGATTTTGTATCCAGGTGTGTGGGGCTTATTTGGCGGACACATGGAAAAGGGAGAAACGCCAGAGATTGCGGTGGTGCGGGAAGTAATCGAAGAAATTGGGTATGAGCCGATCGATCCGCAGAAGTTTGGATGCTATAGTGACGATCGAGCAGTCAGACATATCTTCTATGCGCCGCTAACTGTGAGTATTGACAAGTTAGTTTTAGCAGAAGGTTGGGATTTGGGACTGATTACTCCGGCTCAAATCGAGGCTGGATTCGCCTACTCAGCCATTGCTGGCTCAGAACGTCCACTGGGCGACATCCATCAACAAATTATGCTGGATTTTGTAGAGTGGTGGGGCTAGGTTTAAACCTAGGTAGTCAATGAGACTCGATCAATTATTAAATGCTAATCGATCGAGTCTAATCTTAATCTTCAATTAACGGCGAGAAGACATCACAATTCGCAACACATACCAGAATAACAACGCCACAGAAGCAAACAACTCCAGCGAAGCTGCCACGTACTGATCCTTGCTGAAATTATTCATAATCTTGGATGTATCGTAGAGGATTGCTGCCATCGCAAATCCCACCATCAAAATCGAGAAAAATACACCAAGCTGAAATTTGAACAAGATGCTACAGACGATCGCGCCCAACGCTACAAAGCCGCCGATTTTGAGTGCGCCGCCGAGAAAAGTAAAATCTTTACC
>JANNDQ010000103.1:0-1789 GCA_031387965.1 Chamaesiphon sp. OTE_75_metabat_567 | reverse complement strand
TACTCGACGCAGTTGCACCTCTCACACCGACACTACATATGCCCGAACTAATCCAGGTACACCGCTGGGGTTATGCATTCGCCCAAAATCCCCTACCAGATCTATTCCTCACCGCTCAAACTTCTGCACCACTATATTTCTGTGGTGATTGGTGCGGCGGAAATCGGGTAGAATCTGCTTATCTATCCGGCATGGCTCTAGCCGATCAAATATTAAATAAGTCGTAAGTGCTTCTCTCACCATCCACCATCCACCATCCACCATCCACCAAATCATGACAGAAGTAATCGGGATCGATCTGGGTGGTACTGCAATTAAATTAGGGCGATTTACTCAAGAGGGGACTTGTCTTCAGTCGTTGACAGTGCCCACACCGCAACCAGCATATCCTGATGAGACGATCGATATGATGGTCTACGCGATCGAAAAATTAGCCCCCAGCATGACTAATATTAGAGCGATCGGGATCGGCACACCAGGCCCCGCCGATATCACCGGACGAGTGGCAAAAATTGCGATTAATTTAGAAGGTTGGATTGATATTCCCGTAGCGACGCTAATTCAAGCGCGAACTGGCGTTCCGGCGATTGTTGGCAATGATGGTAACTGTGCGGGATTGGGCGAGAATTGGCTCGGTGCAGGGCGAAACTATCGCAATTCAATTTTACTCACCTTAGGTACTGGAGTCGGCGGTGCCGTATTTATCAATGGCGAATTATTTACTGGACATGCGGGAAGTGCCGGAGAGTTAGGCTTAATTTCATTCGACCCCGATGGGCATCCCTGCAAGAGTGGTAATAATGGCTCGCTTGAACAGTTTCTCTCAGGACAAGCGATTCGTCGCATCACCGGAAAAGACCCCCAAGAAATGGGTAAATTAGCCGCAGCAGGCGATCGATCCGCGTTAGAATTTTGGGATGGTTACGGTCGCAATTTAGGGATCGGCTTGACCAGTATCATCTATATTCTCACCCCCGAAGTCGCCATTATCGGCGGCGGAATTAGTGCCAGTGCCAAATATTTTCTTCCCGCAGCTCAACGAGAAATTGAACGCCGAGTCATGGAAATTTCCCGCCCAAAATTCAAATTAATTCAAGCCCAACTAGGCAATCAAGCCGGAATAACTGGCGCAGCCAAATTAGCCTGGGAAATGCTCAAACGTAAAAAAGTCTAATCCCCAAAGCCTAAAGTCTAATCCCTAAAGCCTAACCCCTAAAGCCTAAAGCCTAATCCTAATGTCTCCAGAATCTCAATTAAATATTTTTGGTCAAACAGCATCTGAATCAGTAGTAGCAGGTAATTTCGATCTAATTCCCACAATTAGTAGTATCCCAATCCCCTCAGGTACTTACAATAGCATCGCTCAACTGGCAACCCATTGTCAGGTATGCCATCGCTGCGAACTAGGTAAAACTCGGATCAATCCCGTTGTTGGTAGAGGTAACGAAAAAGCATCAATCTTGATTATTGGAGAAGGACCAGGCCAGAATGAAGATGAACAAGGATTACCATTTGTTGGTCGATCGGGTCAACTCCTCGAAAAAATTCTTGCGGCTGTAAAACTCACAATTGAATCAGATGTCTATATCTGTAACGTCGTCCGCTGCCGTCCACCCGAAAATCGCGTTCCTACTCCCGCCGAAGTTGCTGCTTGTAAACCATATTTACTCGAACAAATTCGCTTGGTAGATCCCCAAATTATTTTACTAACTGGTGCAACAGCCGTCAAAGCAATTACTGGCAAAAAAGAACCCATCAGTAAAATTCGTGGCACTTGGATTGAATGGGA
>JANNDQ010000097.1:0-1801 GCA_031387965.1 Chamaesiphon sp. OTE_75_metabat_567 | reverse complement strand
GCACAGGGAGAACTAATCAGCGCAAACGTCAACCCCACACCATAAGTACCCGCAAACGGCGGTAACGAAACTTGAAATTGGGGCAGTGGCAGATGAAACAAACCGCCAATACTCAATCCCATCAACATAATCAACAGCCCAACCACAAGATTAATGTATCCCCTAAAATCGACCATTACCGCCCCTGCCACAGCCGAAAACAGCCCAAACACACTCAAGACCGTCACGACACCCAACACGAACCCAGTGGCATTCCAGAAGGCTTCCAGTCGGGATTTGACATTAAGCGTACCAATATAGCTGAGATTAACTGGCAGCATCGCCAGAATACACGGTGAAATACTCGCCAATAAGCCACCACCCGCCGCAAAGGGAATTAATAACCACGGATTGGTGAGGGGCTGACTAGTTCCCCACTTTTGATACTGATTTTCAGCCTGAGAAATCAAGCTTTCTATCGGTTGAAACCATTCGGAATTCCGTGTCAAAACGATCGCGATCGTCGTGAAAACTCCCAAGACACCTAAAATAGCCCACTTAGATAAATATGGACGTGTTCTAGTTACTGTGACAAGATCATTTTTATCTATCATGAAAACTTACTAGACAGTGATTTGACATTAGTAATTGAAAGTGATGATTCTATTAGATCGTAATTGCTAATCCAACAAAATCATCACGAAGATTTGCTCACCCTAATAGCTATTGAGGTTTCTTCATTGCATCAGGCTTTTTCATTTGATCATCACCACGATTTTGAGCGATCGCTAGATCTAGAACGCTACTATATTCACTCACTTCAGCATTGTTCTGAAACTGTTGAATGATCTTACCAGTAGCAGGATCGATGATTGCCACTGTCGAAGTTTTCGATTTGTTAGCATTAAAAAAACTACTTAAACCTAGTTCTTCAGCTTTTTTCATCGAAGCTTTAGTTGTCTTTGCATTAGTCACATCAAAGACGATAAAGCTAGCCTTTTTGCCATACTGTTGTCTGAGTTGAGAAAGTGTAGGTGCAATATTTTTGCAGCCAGGGCACCAGCTCGCGTAGATATCCACAACAACAGGTTTGCCCTGAAGTTGTTGTGCTAAAGGAGCCATTTCACCTTTAGCAATCAATGTTGCAGCAACAGGTAACTTTGCAGATGGAATGGAGAGATTTTGGGTGGCGGCGATCGATCCAACAGTGGTGGTTGCAAAAGTTGCGGCGATCGTCAAGATAAGAGTAGTAGATAAAAATTTCATCAGATTAATCGAGTTGCTGTATGGTTCTATTAGGAATACAGCTTCAACTCTCGATCAGATTTATTAATTGTTAAAATAAGGGCTACTAATCTAAATCTCTAGCTGCATCTGGCGCGATTATGTACTGAGTCAATTTACAGAAATCTCTCTCGCTGCTTGTAGCTTGGCTCTCAATCCTGCTATTATGTCTTCTCCATTTAAGCCTTCGCCTCGATTAGGCAGAGCCGAATCGAGGGGATCGAGTTGCGCCGCTGCACTATCTATTTTTGCACGGAGTTCGGTGGCTAATCGGTCGGTATGATTTTTAGATTTTAATAGGTTCAATGCTGCTTGTATTGCCTCGTCAGGGCTAGCATATTTCCCCGTGAGGATTTCTTGCTGAATAAATTCTGCTAATTCAGGTTTTAGAGTTAGATTCATAAAAGCGAAAATCAGTCTAAAGTCATACTATCAGCATAACTCAGCGAGAATAGTCTGGCGATCGATTGTATTCATCAGGCGACAGGTTTCGTGGAGGATGCTCGATCGATAGGTTAAAATAGGTCTTAGACAAATA